>JAUWCW010000066.1 GCA_030609125.1 Candidatus Rokuibacteriota bacterium | reverse complement strand
TTCGACCTCGTCTATGAGGTGGTCGTGGCGCATCAGGCTTCTTCCTTTTCGAGCTCTTCCGCCAGCAGCTGGTGCTCCACGAGGCGGCGGTAGACACCGCCGGGTAGGGCGAGCAGATCGTCATGGGTGCCGCTCTCCACCAGACGCCCCTCGTCGAGGACGAGAATGCGTCCGGCCCTGCGGACCGTCGACAGCCGGTGCGACACGATGATCACGGTTCGCTCCGCCTCCTCGGAGAAGATGCCGTCCAGTATCTGCTCCTCCGTAGCGGCGTCCACGGCCGAAAGGGCGTCGTCGAGGATGAGAAGACGGGGCCGGCGCAGCAGGGCCCGGGCGATGGCGGTGCGCTGCTTCTGCCCTCCCGAGAGGGTGATTCCCCGCTCGCCGACCATTGTTTCGTAGCCTTCGGGGAATTCCAGAATGTCGTCGGCCAGACGGGCAAGGTTGGCCGCCTCCTCGACGACCATCCTCTCCGCGTCATCCCTGTCACCGGTGTCGAAAGCGATGTTTTCCGCCAGGGACCGGGTGAAGAGAAACGTCTCCTGTGGGACAAAGCCCAGCTGGGCCCTCAGGTCGCGGAGACGAAGGCGGTTGACGTCATGACCGTCGAGGAAGAGGGAACCGTCTTTCACCTGCCAGAGACGGGGGATGAGGTGCAGCAAGGTGGACTTGCCGGAGCCGGTGCGCCCGACCAGGGCGATTCTCTCGCCGGGACGGATGGAGAAGGAGACCTCCCTGAGGACCGGCTCCTTCCGGCCCGGGTAGGAGAATGTCAGGGAGCGGGCCTCCAGGGAGGCGCCCGCATCGGAGAAGGCGAGGCGCTCCGGTTCGGGGGGGTCGGTTATTTCGGGCTCCGTCAGGAGGATGCTGTTTATTCTGCCCATGGCGGCGGATCCGCGCTGGACCAGCGTCACTACCCAGCCGAGGGCGATGGTGGGCCAGATGAGAAGAGAGAGAAAAGCCATGAAAGCCACGAGGGTGCCGAGGCTGATCTCCCCGGAGATGATGAGCCTTCCTCCCGCCCAGAGGACGATGAGGGTTCCCAGGCCGGCGACCATCCCCACCAGGGGGTGGAAGAAACCCAGGGACCTGGCGAGGGCGAGATTCCGCCGCATATACTCCCGGTTGCCCTCGGCGAAGCGCTCCTGCTGGAAAGACTCCTGGTTGTAGGCCTTGATGACCCTGATGCCGGAGAAATTCTCCTGCGCCGCCGTGTTGAGCCAGGCTCTCTGCTCCTGTACGGCGAGAAAGCGGCGGTGGTAGACACGGGCGGAATAGTACATCAGGAAGGCGACGACGGGCATGGGTGTGAAGGCCATGAGGGTGAGGCCGGGATGAAGGGAGATCATGGAAGCCAGGGCGATGAGGAAGGTCACCGAGGTGTTGGCCAGGTGCATCGCCCCCGGGCCTATGGCCATGCGGACCGCTTCCACGTCCGAGGTGACACGGGACATGACGTCGCCGGTCCGCATGGTGCTGAAGAAGGAGGCGGAGAGCCGCAGGAGGTGCCGGAAGACGAGGTTGCGCAGGTTGTATTCGACGTCGCGTGAGATGCCGATGATGGTGCGGCGCATGGCGAAACGGAAGACGCCCTGGAGGAGGGCGCTGCCGATGAGGAGGCCGCAGTAGAGGAGGAGCCGGCGCATCTGGATCAGGGTCTGCAGCTCGTCGATGGCGGCCTTGAGGATCCACGGCCCGAGGAAAGTGAAGACGTTGGTCAGAACGAGAAAGAACATCCCCGCCGCGAGTCCGGCGCGGTACTTCCTGACCAGAGGCCAGACGGTGCGGTAGTTGTCGGTGAACTTCATCTTCCGGCGGTTTCCCCCTCTTCAGGCGGCCCTGCGACATGCGGTTGAAAAATAAATTCTACCACTATACTGTTAGGTGTGGCATGGGCAAGGAGTGCGGCGTCACCATCCCGCACGGAGAGAGACACTGGAGGGACGGATCATGAAGAAGATACTTGTTGCGCACGACGGTTCGAAATACGCCCAGAAAGCATTGAAGAAGGCCATGGAGATGGCTGTTCAGTTCGAGGCCACCCTGATCGTCCTGGCCGTGATACCCGAGCTGCACCTTACCGAGCTCACGCCTCTCGACCAGGTTCGGCTCCGGGAAGCCATGGAGCAGGAGGCGAAGAAGAACCTCGCCCGGGCCCGGACCCAGCTGAAGAAGAAGTCCGTCGCCTCCAGGACAATCGTCGGGCAGGGGAACGCGGCGGAGGTCATTCTCGAGACGGCTCGCAAGCAGAGGGTGGGGCTCATCGTCATCGGCTCGCATGGCCGGCACGGCGTGGAACGTTTCCTCCTCGGCAGCGTGTCGACCAAGGTGGTGGAGCACGCGGACCGGCCCGTCATGGTGGTGAAGTAGACGGGCCGACGCCCGCAGGGAGGATGATCTTTGGAAAAGAAGATCGGTTCCACGGTGGTGAGGGTCGTCTCAGGCGATCTCACGAAGCAGAAGACCGACGCCATTGTCAATGCCGCCAATTCGTCCCTCATGGGCGGAGGGGGTGTGGACGGGGCGATCCACCGCGCCGGAGGGGGCGCCATCCTGGAGGAGTGCCGGAAGATCGTGGCCGGGATCGGCTCCCTCGAGACGGGCAAGGCGGTAATCACCACCGGCGGGAAACTCCCCGCCCGGCATGTTATTCACACCGTCGGCCCCGTGTGGCGCGGGGGGAAAGAGGGAGAGCCGCGGCTGCTGGCGGACGCCTTCCGCAACTCCCTCGCCCTCGCGGACGAAAACGGACTCAAGAGCATCGCTTTTCCCGGGATCTCCACCGGGGTCTACGGCTACCCCGTCGCCAAGGCCGCCGAGGTCGCCCTCGGGACCATAGCCGGGTATCTTGCCGGGGATACGGGCCTGGAGGAGGTGCGCCTCGTCCTCTTCGGCGGCGACGCGCTGGCGGCGTGGAAAAGCGCGTTCCGTACCCTGGGTTGACCGCGCCCTGGCGGAAAACGCGGTTGCGGGTATAATATCGGCCTTTTTGTCCGGCCGGGGAAAGAGCAGATGAGAGACGAGCGAATAGCCTACTTCAGCATGGAGATCGGCCTGGAAGCCGGGATTCCCACCTACAGCGGGGGGCTGGGCGTCCTGGCGGGAGACACGCTCAAGTCCGCCGCCGACCTCTGTCTTCCAGTCGTGGGAGTCACCCTCCTGTGCCGTTCCGGCTACTTTCGCCAGGAGCTGACCCCGGAGGGGCGGCAGATAGAGCACGAGGTGGAGTGGAACCCGTCGGATGTGATGGAGCGGCTCCCGAACCGGGTGACCGTCGAGGTGGAGGGAAGAGACGTGACCGTCGGGGTCTGGCGGCACGGCGTGAAGAGCCTGACCGGCGGGGAGGTGCCCGTCTATTTTCTCGACACCGACGTGGAAGGAAACTCGCCCGGAGACAGGGAGATCACGGCGCGGCTCTACGGGGGCGACGACGCCTACCGGCTTTCGCAGGAGATCGTTCTCGGCGTCGGCGGGGTGCGGATGCTTCGCGCTCTTGAAATCCCGGTCTACAAGTACCATCTCAACGAGGGGCATTCGGCGCTGCTGACCCTGGAGCTGCTGCGGTGGTTCAGGCGCGACCTGAAGGAGGTGTGGGACGAGCGGCTCGTGTGGGACTACGAGGCCGTGCGGGAGCGGTGCATCTTCACCACCCACACACCGGTTGAGGCGGGACACGACAAGTTTTCCTACGAGCTGGCCTCGAGGATCCTCGGGGAGCCGGTGCCGCTGGAGGTGATCCGTGATATAGCCGGGAGCGATCACCTGAACATGACTCTCCTGGCGCTGAACCTGAGCAACTACGTGAACGGGGTGGCCAAGAAGCACGGGGAGGTCTCGAGACAGATGTTCCGCGGCTACCGGATTCACTCGATTACCAACGGTGTTCACTCGTACACCTGGACGGCGGCTCCCATGAAGAAGCTCTTCGACCGCTACCTGCCCGGCTGGGCGGACGAGCCGGAGCTGTTCGTGCGTGTCGACTCCGTTCCCGACGGGGAGATCTGGGAGGCCCATCTGGAGTCGAAGAGAAAGCTTGTTCGCTTTGTGGCCGAGAAAACGGGCGAGAACTTCTCCGACGAACTGCTGACCATCGGGTTCGCCCGCAGATCCACCAGCTACAAGCGCGCGGACCTTCTTTTCGAGGATGTCGAGAGGCTGGCGGGGATCGCCGGAGGGCGGCTGCAGGTCGTCTACGCCGGCAAGGCCCATCCCCGGGACGAGCCGGGAAAGGCGCTGATAGAGAAGATCTTCCGCTTGCGGAAAGATCTGGCGGGAAAGGTGAAGGTCGTGTACCTGGCGGACTATGACATGGATGCCGCCCTTACACTCGTTTCGGGAGTCGACCTCTGGCTCAACACACCCCTGCGGCCCATGGAAGCCTCCGGCACGAGCGGGATGAAAGCGGTGCACAACGGCGTGCCGAACTTCAGTGTTCTCGACGGCTGGTGGATCGAAGGACATATAGAGGGAGTGACGGGGTGGTCCATAGGCCCCCAGCCGGATGAGGACGGCCCCGGCGACTACAACGGGTCCTCGGACTCGGCTGATCTCTACGACAAGCTCGAGCGAATCATCATGCCCCTCTTTTACCATGACCGGGAAGGGTGGATCCGGGTCATGAAGAACGCCATCGGCAAGAACGCCTACTACTTCAACTCCCACCGCATGATGCGCCGTTACGTCACCAACGCCTACATCCGCACGCATCACCACCCGATTCCCGGCGGAGAATGAGAAGGGGATCGGTGCGCTGCGCTTTTTGCGTCGTGGGGCCGACTATGGTTAAATAGGGTGCGTGAACATTTCCGCGGACCGGCGGCTGCCACCCTGGCCTCCGTTGGGACGCAGCAAGGACCAAAACCAGCGGAAACACAACGAAAAAGCGTGGAGAAGGGGCGTATGAAGACTGAAGAGCTGTGTATCAACACCATTCGGATGCTGGCGCTGGATATGGTGCAGAAGGCCAACAGCGGCCACCCCGGAATGCCCCTCGGGGCGGCCCCGGCGGCGTACGTCATCTGGACAAGATTCATGAGGTTCAGCCCCGCCGGCCCCCGGTGGGCCAACCGTGACAGGTTCGTTCTCTCCGCCGGCCACGCCTCGGCCCTGCTTTACGCGTGTCTGCACCTCACCGGACACGATCTCTCCCTGGAAGAGCTGAAGAATTTCAGGCAGTGGGGAAGCAAGACTCCGGGGCATCCCGAAATCTGCATCCCCTGCGGCATAGAGACCACCACCGGCCCCCTGGGGCAGGGGTTCGCCAACGGCGTGGGCATGGCCATCGCCGAGCGGCACCTGGCGGCCAGATTCAACCGGCCCGGATACGACGTGGCTGACCACTACACGTATGTCATGGTGAGTGATGGAGATCTCATGGAGGGGATAGCCTCCGAGGCGGCCTCGCTGGCAGGCCACCTCGGGCTGGGACGACTCATCTGTCTTTACGACAGCAACAGCGTCTGCCTGGCCGGTGACACGAAACTCAGCTTCACCGAAGACGTGGGCCGACGCTTCGAGGCCTACGACTGGCACGTGCAGACTGTCCCCGACGGCAATGACATCGCCGCCATCGAGGAGGCCGTCACCGCCGCCGGGGCGGAGGGGTCAAAACCCTCCCTCATCATCGTCCGGTCCCACATCGGGTACGGCTCCCCCCGGCAGGACAGCCACAAGGTCCACGGGTCGCCCCTCAGCGAGGAGGACGTGGCGAAGACGAAGGAGCATCTCGGCTGGCCCCTGGAGCCGACGTTCCACATCCCGGACGAGGTCCTCTCCTGCTTCAGGGCCCCCGGCGAGAGGGGTGCGGAGCTCGAGAGCGGATGGAACCGGATGATGGGAGAGTACGGAGACAGGAACCCTGAGCTCATGGCGGAGTGGAAGCTCATGATGTCCACCGGCATGGGCAAGGGATGGGACGAGGCGGTGCCGGTCTTCGAGGCCGATCCCGAGGGCATCGCCACCCGGGCCGCGGGGGGGCAGGTCATGAACGCCCTGGCGGGGTACGTGCCGTCCCTTGTAGGCGGGTCGGCGGACCTGGATCCCTCGACCAACACCGCCCTCAAGGGAAAGGGAAGCTTCCAGGTCCCCGGCAGCGGGGACGAAAATATGTCTGGAGCCGTCACGGGGGCGTGGGGCTACGAGGGGCGGAACATCGCCTTCGGTGTCCGCGAACTGGGGATGGGAGGGATACTCAACGGCCTCGCCGCTCATGGCGGCTTCATTCCCTACGGAAGCACCTTTCTCGTTTTCGCCGACTACGTGAGACCCGCCATCCGTCTTTCGGCACTGAGTGGCCTGCACGCCATATATATCTTCACGCACGATTCAATTGCCGTGGGCGAGGACGGCCCGACCCACCAGCCGGTGGAGCATGTCGCCAGCCTGAGGGCCATACCGGGGCTGACCGTCATTCGTCCGGCAGACGCCAACGAGGTGGCGGAGGCGTGGAAGGTGGCCCTGAAGCACAGGAAAGGGCCGGTGGTGCTCATTCACGGCCGGCAGAAACTCCCGATCCTGGACAGGACGGTCTATGCGCCGGCGGAAGGTCTGCACCGCGGGGCCTACGTCCTGAGCGACGCCGACGAACTGGAGCTCATCCTCCTGGCTTCGGGCTCGGAGGTCCATCTCGCGGTGGAAGCCGGCGAGATCCTCACCAACGAGGGCATCGGCACACGGGTTGTGAGCATGCCGAGCTGGGAGCTTTTCGAGGAGCAGCCGGAAGAGTACCGCAACGAGGTTCTTCCCCCGGAGATCGATACCCGCCTGGCCATCGAGGCCGGCGTTGCCCAGGGGTGGCACAAGTACGTCGGCCGGCGGGGCGAAGTCATGGGCGTGGAGCGCTTCGGCGCCTCCGCGCCGGGGAGCGAGGTCCTCTCGAAATTCGGCTTCACCGCCGCCAACGCTGCGGAGAGGGCGAGACTGCTCTTCAAGAAACATCGCGGCTGAGAGTCCTGGGGGGAAATGGCCGAGTTCATCACCGGTTTCGACGATCAGGACAGCCGTCTGGAAACCTGCGACCTTCCGGCGAAGGAATACCGTATCGAGCCCTTTTCCATGGTTATCTTCGGCGGCGGCGGGGACCTGAGCCAGCGCAAACTTATCCCCACCATCTACGGCATTTACCGCGACGGCGAGCTCCCGGAGGTCTTTTCCGTAATAGGCGTAGGGATGCCGGAGATGTCGGACGGGCAATTCCGCGATCTCATGAGAGAGGCCGTCGAGAGGTCCGCGGGGGGCAGCCTGCCGGAGCAGGAGTGGGCGGGCTTCGCGGGCCACCTCTTTTATGTCCCCGGCGGCTTTGACGGGGACGGAACGTACGTGGCGCTGCAGAAGAGACTCGAGGAGACAGGTAAAGCCTGCGCCGGGAACACCATCTACTACCTGGCGGTTCCGCCGAAGATCACCCCCGTGATCGTCGAGAAGATGCGGGACCGGAGGCTCTGCCGGGTGGGAGACGGGGCCAAGGTGGTGGTGGAGAAGCCTTTCGGAAGAGACAGGGCCTCGGCAGTGGAACTCAACGAAATCCTGCGCAGCGCTTTCGAGGAGGAGCAGATCTACAGGATCGACCACTACCTGGGCAAGGAAACCGTTCAGAACATAATCTTTCTGCGCTTCTCCAACACCATATTCGAAAGGCTGTGGAACAGCCAGTACATCGACAACGTTCAGATCACTGTCGCCGAGGATATGGGCATCGAACATCGCGGCGGCTTCTACGAGCAGGCCGGGGTGGTGCGTGACATCGTGCAGAACCACCTGATGCAGATCATCGCGCTGGTTGCCATGGAGCCGCCCATCGGCTTCGAGGCCGACTACATACGGGACGAGAAGGTGAAGATCTTCCGCTCCATGCGTCCCATGAGGGACGAGGAGATCGACCGCTTCACCGTCCGCGGGCAGTACGGTCCGGGGAAGGTCGCGGGAAGCGACGTCAGGGGCTACCGCGAGGAGGAGGCGGTGGCGCCGGGCTCCAACACCCCGACCTTCATGGCCGCGCGCTTTGTCGTGGCCAACTGGCGGTGGGCCGGCGTGCCTTTTTACGTGCGTGCCGGCAAGAGGCTGGCAAGAAGGGTCACGGAGATCTGCCTCCAGTTCAAGCAGCCTCCCCTGAGGCTCTTCGGGAGCGCCTGCGACACGCTGGAGCCGAACATCCTGGTCCTGACCATACAGCCCGAAGAAAGGATCTTTCTGCGTTTCGGCGTCAAGTACCCGCGGGCGGCGAACAAGATCTATCCCGTCAACGTCGATTTTCGCTATCAGGACGTCTTCAAGGAAAAGACACAGCCGCCCTACGGAAGGCTGCTGGTGGACTGCATGAAGGGGGACCTCACGCTCTTTGTCCGCCAGGACGGGGTTGAGGCCATGTGGGACTGTGTCGATCCCATCATCCGTCGCTGGGAGGCACAGGAGGCGCAGGATTTTCCCAACTACGAGGCGGGTTCGTGGGGCCCGGGAGGGGCGTCGGATCTGCTGGCAAGAGACGGGAGAGCGTGGATCACGAAGTGAATGAAGGATCACGGGGCGCGTTGAAGACGGGGCGGTGAAACGCGTGAGAGAACTGCATGTGTACGACGAGGCGATCGATGTCTGGCGTGCCCTGGAAGAGCGGTGGCGGGCGCTGGCGCGGCGCGCCGGCGACGAGAAGGGTTTCTTCAGCGTCGCCCTCTCGGGCGGGCGGACACCGGTGGGGTTTTACTGTTACCTGAGCAGGCGAAAGGGGCTGCCGTGGAGCGGGACGGAGCTCTTCCAGGTGGATGAGCGGCAGGTGCCTCCCGGGAGTGAGGACAGCAACTTCACCATGATCCGCTCCTCTCTCCTCGAAGGCGTCCAGGCGCAGCCGCGGGGCATCCACCCCATGCCGACCGGC
>JAUWCW010000364.1 GCA_030609125.1 Candidatus Rokuibacteriota bacterium | reverse complement strand
GAGGAGCTCCTCCCTCGTCATCAGGTAGCGATCCTCCGTCGGGAGCTGCTGCGTGTAGCCGAGGGCGGCGATCCCCCGGGGTATGATGCTGACCTTGTTCACCGGATCGGCGTGCTCGACGCTCATGGCGACGAGGGCGTGGCCCCCCTCGTGGGTGGCGACGATCTTCTTCTCCTTCGCGTTTATCATCCGGTTCTTCTTCTCCAAGCCGCCGACAATGCGGTCTATGGCCTCCTGGAACTCCTCCATGCCCACCTCGCTCTTGTCGCGCCGCGCCGCCAGGAGGGCCGCCTCGTTGACGAGGTTGGCGAGGTCGGCGCCGACAAAGCCGGGGGTAAGGGCAGCCACCCTGGCCAGGTCGGAGGAGGCGCCGAGCTTCACCCCCTTGGTGTGGATATTCAGGATCTGCTCCCTCCCCCTGATGTCGGGCCGGTCGATCGCCACGGTGCGGTCGAAGCGCCCGGGGCGCAGGAGGGCGGGGTCGAGGATCTCGGGACGGTTGGTGGCGGCCATGATGATGACGCCCACGTTGGCGTCGAAGCCGTCCATCTCGACCAGGAGCTGGTTCAGGGTCTGCTCCCGCTCCTCGTGTCCGCCGACGGGACTTATGCCGCGGGCCTTGCCGAGGGCGTCGAGCTCGTCGATGAAGATGATGCAGGGGGCGTTCTCCTTGGCCTGAGCGAAGAGGTCGCGCACCCGGTCGGCGCCGACGCCGACGAACATCTCCACGAAATCGGAGCCGCTGATGCTGAAGAACGGGACCGCCGACTCGCCCGCCACCGCCTTGGCGAGAAGGGTCTTGCCCGTCCCCGGGGCCCCTAGAAGAAGGACGCCCTTGGGGATCTTGCCTCCCAGGCGGGTGAACTTCTCGGGCGTCTTGAGAAACTCTATGATCTCCTCCAGCTCCTGCTTCGCCTCGTCGATGCCGGCCACGTCACGGAAGGTCACCTTCAATTCCTTTTCGGCGTAGATCTTGGCCCGAGACTTGCCGATGGAGAGGACGCCCTGCGGCCCCCCTGTCATGCGGCCCAGCAGGTAGCGCCATATCACGAGGAAGATGGCGAGGGGGAGGATCCAGGCCAGGAGCGTGGCAATCCACTTGCTCTCGTAGCGGCCGGTGTACTCAATCCCCTTCTCGTCGAGAAGCGTGACCAGGTCGGGGTCGTCGACCCGGATCGCCACGAAGGGCTGGTCCCCTTCGTCTTCCCCCTCTCCCCTGATGAATCCCGTTATCTGCTGTGGCTTGAGGGTGAGCTCGTCCACCCGGCCCTCCTGAACGTGGCCCTTGAACTCGGAGTAGGTGATGGTGTTGATCTGCCGGGCGATGAAATAATCATGCACCAGGGAGAGAAGGAGCAGGGCCATGAGGAAATACCAGAGGGAAAAGTGGAACTGCTTGCGGCCGGGGTCTCCCTTGGGCGGAATGCTGTCCTTGAGCTTGTCGAAGAAACTCTCGTTCTGTGACGGAGAGCGTCCGGACTTGTTGGCCATGGTGGGCCTCCTCGCTATGATCAGCCTGTACTCAATAATAGGAACAGCCGGGGCGGTTGGCAAGGCCGGGCCTGACCCCGTGCGGGGGATCAGAAGAGGGAGAGCTTGTTGTCGATGTTGTCGGCGATCCAGTGGGCGTCGAGCCACTCGATGGGATTGACGAACTCCCCGCTGACGAGGGTGGAGAAGTGAAGGTGGTCCCCTCCGGCCATCCCCGTCTGCCCGCTGGCCCCCACGTCCTGGCCTCTTTCCACGCTGTCCCCGACGGAGACGAAAATGCCGCCCAGATGCGAGTAAAGCGAGAAGAGACCCTGGCCGTGATCGATAACGACCGTCTGCCCGTAAATGCCGAGCTCTTCGGCGAAGACGACGAGGCCGCTGTTGGCCGCAGGTACCGGGGCCCCCGCCGTGGAGGCGAGATCGAGACCGAGGTGGACCTGCTTGTCGACGACACGTCCCTTGTAGACGTAGGTCCTGCGGACGGCGTAGGCGGACATGTTCTTGGTGTTTTCCATCTGCACGAAGGCGCCGCTCCAGAGCCGCCGGGGAGTGCTGGTGGAGCAGAGCTCCTTCAGCCGGTCGTGGTTCTTCTTCCTCCACTCCCGGTTGACGGTGAGGTACGCCTTGAGCAGGTCCGAGTCCAGGGAGGGGTCCATCGACTGGAACTCCGGCACTTTTCGCTCGAGAAAACCGTCGGATATCCTGATCGTGTCCCGGGGGAACTTGCCGGCGAGAACGCGGATGGGGAAACTCCGCCTTGTCTCATTGCCGGCTCCGTCTTCCGCAACCAGGGAGACCTTCACGGCGTTGTCGGCATCGGGGGGGAGGGCGAAGTAGACGAGGTAGACGCCCTCGCCGCCCCCTTCCTCGGGGTAGGCGGGAAAAAACGTCCCGTTCAGCTCGACTCCTGCACTCTCGGGCACCTCGTTGAGCCTGAAAACGACCAGGCCGGTCCCGCCTTTTCTCACGTTGTGAACGGTGCTGAGCAGGTCGATGCGCGGGGGCAGCAGGTCGATGACCACCGGAAACTCCCGGAACGTGCTGTTGCCCTTGAAGCGCCAGAGGGAGTTGTCCTGGGCGGCGACGATCACCGTGGCGGCCCCCTCGGCCAGCCCGAGCGACCGCGGGTCGAAGGTCACGGTCACGTCTCT
>JAUWCW010000058.1 GCA_030609125.1 Candidatus Rokuibacteriota bacterium | reverse complement strand
GCCCAGAATTTTCACGGCCAGATCTTCCCGCCCCGCCGTCATGAGGTGAACGCCGTGACACATGTCCCTGAACATGGCTATCTGCTCCGCGGCAATGGAGATTCCCTCCTGCAGCGGGTCGGCGGCTTCAGCGAGGCGCTGAACGATGTTTTCCGGTACGTTCAGGCCGGGGACGCGGCGGTTGATGTACGTGGCCATGGCGGGGGACTTCAGCAGGAGCACGCCTGCCAGGATGTAGACCGGCAGGGCGGAAGCGCGCTTCACGAGCCTCTCGAGAGCGCTGGGGGAAAAGACCGCCTGGGTCTGAAAGAATCCGGCCCCGGACTCCACCTTCTTCTCGAACTTGAGCCACTGCAGATCGAACGGCTCGTACTCCGGAGCCACGGCGGCTCCCGAAAAGAGATCCGTGGCCCCCTGGAGGGCATTGCCGGCCAGATCGCGTCCTTCGTTGAGCTCCCTGACGGCCTGGAGAATGTGAACCGAATCGAGGTCGAAGACCGGCTTGGCGCCGGGGTGATCTCCGCAGGTCACGTGGTCTCCCGTCAGGGCGAGGACGTTGCCAATGCCGAGCACCGAGGCGGCGAGAAGATCCGACTGCAGGGCCAGGCGGTTGCGGTCGCGGCCGGTGACCTGAAAGATGACGTCTCCTCCGGTCTCCCGCACGAGCCGGGCGGCGCCGAGGGACGACAGGTGCATGACGGCGCTCTGGTTGTCCGTCACGTTGAAGGCGGTTGCGTGGGGCAGAAGAGAGCGGGTATTCCTGATGAGGGCCGACACGTCGGTCCCCTTGGGTGGAGAGAGCTCGACGGTGAGGGTGAACCGGCCTTCCCGCAGGCTCTTCTCGAACGGTGTCATTTCTTTGCGCGTCGTGCCCCTCACATCCCCGGTCTCAGCTCCGGGAGGTCTTCACGCGTCCCGGCCTCGTGTGGCGGGAGTGATCCCGGGGCGATCGAATCTCTTTCAGGGCGTCCAGGGATCCGCGGCGGGACCGCTCTTCGTAAATCTCTATCCAGGCGCAGCGGTTTTCGCGTATCACCTCGCAGGCGCCTTCTTCAGCGCCACCGCAGGGCCCGTTGACGAGACTTTTCGGGCAGCGGGTGATGGGGCAGATGGACGCGTCGCCGTCGAGGATGCAGTCGCCGCAGAGGCTGCATACCTCGCGGAAATCCCCATGGCGCCTGATCTGGCCGAGAAAGAGAGTGTCCAGACCGGCGATGACAGGCAGATCGAAGACCTCCGCCGCTGTCTGTACCCCGCTTCCGCAGGCAAGTATCAGGATGGCCTCCGTCCCGTCGAGGCGCCCTTTCTCCCTGCGGGCGAGCAGCTCCAGGAGCCGCTTGTGGCAGACCCCGTCAACCATGAGCTCTGCCGGGACCTGCTTGCCCTTCTCGCCGAGCAGGCGGGCGATCTGCCGCACCTCCTTCTCACCCCCCGTCTCGCAGGTGGCGGCGCAGAGGCCGCAGCCGATGACTGAGACCTTCCGGTGCGGAGCAAGACTTCTTTCAATAGACTCGAGAGCCTTCGACCGGGTGATGATCATGGTGCCTGGGCCGACTCCCCCTGCGCCAGCCTGGCGGCGAGCAGCGTGTTCGACAGAAGCATGGTGATGGTCATGGGGCCGACCCCGCCCGGCACCGGGGTGATGGCCCCCGCGACGGAGAGGAGGCCTTCGAAGTCGACGTCGCCGACGACCTTCTTCCCTTCAAGCCTGTTCATGCCCACGTCCACGACAACCGCTCCGGGCTTCACCATCTCCGCCGTCAACAGGCCCCTTTTCCCAACGGCGGCGACGACAAGGTCAGCCCGGCGCGTGTGTTCCGCCAGGGCGGCCGTACGGGAATGGCAGATGGTGACTGTCGCGTTCTTTCGCAGCAGCAGAACCGCCACGGGCTTGCCCACGATGTGGCTTCTGCCGATGACCACTGCCTCCATTCCGGACGGGTCGATGTCGTAGAAGGAGAGCATGGTCATGATGCCCAGGGGCGTGCACGGGACGAACCCGGGCTTGTCGAGCAGAAGGTTCCCCACGTTGACGGGGTGAAAGCCGTCCACGTCCTTGGCGGGGGATATGGCCTCGATGACCGCCTCTTCGCTGATGTGGGGAGGCAGGGGGAGCTGTACCAGGATGCCGTCGAAGGAGTCGCCGGCGTTGAGTGCGGCGATGCGGGCGAGCAGGCTCTCCTGCGATGTGTCAACCGGGAGAGTGTCCACTCGGGAGTGGAAGCCGACATCCGAGCAGGCCTTGGCCTTCTGTCTCACGTAGATTTGCGAGGCCGTATCGTCACCGACGATGATGACCGCCAGCCCGGGCTTTCGGCCGTACCGGGAGGTGAACTCCGCCGCCTGGCGGGCAAGTCCGCCGCGGGTCTCCCGGGACACTTCGCGGCCGTCGAGAATCAGCGGGCCGTCAGTCATCGTAGCGGACTCCCGGGAGCGAAAGAAGAGACATGAACTCGCTGCGGGTGGTGGGGTTCGTCTTGAATATGCCCCTCACCGCCGACGTGATTGTCCGGGAGTGAAGCTGCTTGACACCCCTCATGGCAAGGCAGAGGTGGCGCCCCTCAATGACCACCATCGTGCCGAGGGGATTGAGGCTTTCGGTGATGGTGTCCGCCAGCTGCGTTGTGAGCCTCTCCTGGACCTGAAGGCGGTGGGCCAGCGCCTCGAGCACTCTGCCCAGGTTGCCGAGTCCGACGATGCGGCCCCCTCGGGGAATGTAGGCAATGTGGGCCCTCCCGAAAAAGGGAAGCAGGTGGTGCTCACAGAAGGAGAAGAACGAAAGGTCCTTGAGAATGACCATTTCGTTGTGCTTTTCCCCCGCCACGGGCCTGATTACCGATGACGCCCCCTCATTGGGACCGGAGAAGAATTCGCGGCAGAATTCCGCGTAGCGCCGGGGGGTGTCCGCGATGCCCAGACGGTCGGGGTCCTCGCCGATCCCCTCGAGAATCAGCCTGGTTCCTTTTTCTATTTTCTCTGTGTCCATGTGCGGTTGTCCCGTGACGAGGATTGGTTATGTTAGCAGAAAGAGCAGGGCAATTGAAAGAAGAGCAGAGGGGCCCTCAGGACTCCCGCCCCTCGACAGCCTGCCTCGGCTGCAGACCGAAGAACTTGATCTTCTTGTGCAGGTGGCTCCTCTCCAACTGCAGTTCCCTCGCCGTCTGCGTCACGTTCCACCCGTTCCTCCCCAGGGCCTTTGAAAGGAAGACCTTCTCAAAGGCCAGGCGGGCCTCACGGTAGGAGCCGGGTCTTGACTCCTCGGCAATGACCGCGCTGCCGCCGGGCAGCATAAGGTCGTCGGCGCCGATGACGTCTCCAGGAACCATGATCACCAGCCGCTCGACCAGGTTCTTGAGCTCCCGGATGTTCCCGGGCCAGCGGTGAAGGCTCAGCCTCCGAAGCGCTTCGTCGGAGAACTTCTTGGCCTTCTGGCCCGTCTGCAGCGTGAAGAGCTTGAGAAAGTGCTCGGCCAGGAGCCGGATGTCCCCGGACCGCTCCCGCAGGGGCGGGACGCAGAAGGGGATGACGTTGAGCCGGTAGTAGAGGTCTTCGCGGAACTGCCCGCTGCCGATCCTCTCGCCCAGGTCCTTGTTCGTGGCCGCGATGACTCTCGTGTCCACCGCGATCGGCTGTGTCCCCCCTATCCTTTCGAAGGGATGGCCTTCGAGGACGCGAAGGACCTTGGCCTGGGCCTTGATGCTCATGTCGCCCACCTCGTCGAGGAAGATGGTGCCCCCGTTGGCGAGCTCGAACTTGCCCTGCCTGCGGCTGATGGCTCCCGTGAACGCTCCCCGCTCGTGGCCGAACAGCTCGCTCTCGATCAGCTCCTCGGGAATGGCGGCGCAGTTGACCTCAACGAAAGCGCCGCCCCGCCGGGGGCTGAGCAGGTGTATGCTGCGCGCTATCAGCTCCTTGCCGGTGCCGTTCTCCCCTGTGATGAGGACCCTTCCCTGCGAGGGTGCCGCGCGGGCTATCTGTCCCTTGAGCTCCAGGATCGCCGGGCTGCTGCCGAGGATCTCAACCGACTCCTCCATCCTCCGTCTGAGGGCCTCGTTCTCATGGTGGAGGCGGTTCTGCTCGAGGGCGTGCCGGATGACGAGAACTGTCTTTTCCAGGGAGAGCGGCTTCTCGATGAAGTCGTAGGCCCCGAGCTTGGTGGAACTGACCGCCGTTTCGATCGTGCCGTGGCCGGACATCATGATCACCGGCAGCCCGGGATTCAGCGTCTTGATCTCCCGCAAAACGGCCACGCCGTCTTTGCCGGGGAGCCAGATGTCGAGAAGAACCAGATCGAGAGGCCGCTCGTTGAGGATGCTCAACGCCTCCTCGCCGCTGCCGGCGAGAACGGCCTCGTACCCCTCGTCCTCGAGGATGCCCTTCAAGGCGGTGAGAATGCTCTTTTCGTCGTCGACGACGAGGATGGTTTCAGACGGCATGACTCACCCCCTTGCCTGTGACGCTCGGGGCCTTTTCCTCACGGAGGGGAAACTCGAGGGAGAAGGTCGTTCCCCGGGGCGTGTTGTCCTCGACGGTGATCTCTCCCTTGTGTTCACTGACGATGTCGCCCACGATGGCCAGCCCCAGGCCGGTACCGCCCTTCTTGGTGGAGAAGTAGGGGAGGAAGAGCTTGTCCCGGTCCCTTTTCGGAAGGCCGCGTCCCGTGTCGCTCACTCTCACCCGGGCCGTCTTCTCCACCGGGTCCAGGCCGGTTTCGAAAGAGATGCTGCCCTCACCCTCTATCGCTTCGAGAGAGTTTTCGATGAGGTTGATGAAGACCCGTTTGAGCTGCTCCGCGTCACCGTCTATGACGAGGGGGGACGAGTGAAAGCTCGTGAAGAAATCGACGCCCTTGCGGTGCTGCCGGTAGAGCTTGAGGGTGTCCTCGATTATTGCCTGCACGTCCACGGGGGTCGGGTTGATGGAGGGAAGGCGGGCGAAGCGGGAGAACTCGTCCACGAGCCTCTTGAGCTCTTCCACCTGGGTGGTGATCGTCTCTGTCGCCTCGAGAAACACCTGGCTGTAATCCGGCGAGTGCTCGAGGTATTTCTTCCTTGCCCTCTGGATGGAGAGTTGGATGGGCGTCAGGGGGTTCTTGATCTCGTGGGCAATGCGGCGAGCGACCTCTCTCCAGGCGGCGATGCGCTGGGCCTTGACAAGCTGGGTGAGGTCCTCGAAGACCACCAGCTTTCCCAAGTGCCTGCCCGCCTCGTCGGTGAGGCTCACGGCGTTGACGACAAGGGTGCGCGTGATGCTGCCCTGGGTGAGAGCGATCTTCCCCTCCCACGAGCTGCTCTCCGAAAGATGAACCTGATCGAGCGCGTCTGCCACCGGGCGGAGGCTGAGGGTATGGAAGGCTTCCCGGAAGGGGCGGCCCACGGCGTCCGCGGAAGAGACGCCGAGCATCTTCTCCGCCGAGTGATTGAGGGTGGTGAGGATTCCCTCCAGGTTCATGGAGAGAACGCCGGTGAAGATGTTCTCCAGAATGGTCTCGATGGTATTGCGCCTCTGCTCCAACTCGAGGTTGGTTTCCTGCAGCTCCGTGTAGGCCGTGTCGAGAGCGGCCTTGTTCACTTTCAGGTCGCGGGTCATCTTGTTGAAGGAGGAAACGAGCAAGCCGATTTCGTCGCTGGCCGTGGTGGTGATCTCGAAGTCGAGATTGCCCTCGGCGATGCTCCGGGTTCCTTCGGCCAGTTGCTGAATGGGCGTAGTGATGTTGCGGGCAAGGTAGAAGGCGAACCAGGTGGCGGCGAACGTGATGAGGAGGGCGATCATGATGAGAGTCATTTTGTAACTCGCCTGGATGGGGAGGCGAAAGAGCTTCAACTGCTGGTACTCGGCGAAGGTTCTGGTGGCGGCGGCCATCTTGTTCCGGCGGCTGTCGGGAACGAGACGGTTGGCAACCACCACCCCCCTGACGGTCTCCCCCTCGCCCTGCCTGACGGGCCAGGCAGCGCGGAATATGTCCCAGTCCGGAGCGGGCTCGATTTCCACCCCCGGCACCCCGGCGAAGGCGGAGCGAAGGTGCTCCCCCCGTACCGGGTCGAGTGTCTCCAGGGGAAAGTCGGCGTTGATGAGCACCAGGTCCGGCCGCCCGCGCCGGGAGTAGACCTCGACGGCGGCCAGCTGGAATTCCTTCTGCCTCTTGTCTATGAAGAGCAGGAGCCGGTCGCGGTTGTAGCTCTCGAAAAGGTTCCCGTCGGCGATCTCCTCGGCGAGGAGCCGGGCGCTGTGACGGACCGCCTGCTCAGTGTCCTGGTAGTAGAGGCTCGCTATGTCCGAGGAGCTGCGGAGGGCTTCTTCGAGCTGGATGTCGAACCATCGCTGGATGCTGCTCGTGATGAGCTTGAGGGACACGAGAAATAGTATCAGGGCCGGAACGATGGAAAGGGCGACAAAGGCCACCACGAGCCGGGTTCTGAACTTGGCGCCCAGGATGTTGCGGCGGCGCTCGAAATACAGTTTGATGAGGTTCCTCAGGACGAGAAGGACGAGGACCATGATGAGGATGATGTTTATGTTGACCAGGGCGAAGACGAGGATGTTGCTGCCGATGGGAGTGGTGATGCCGATTCCCTGCAGGTAGGTCTGCAGGATGGTCAGAACGATGATCAGAACGAAGATCGCCCCGATGATAAGGAGATTCTTCTTTGTCTTGTCCTTTTTCTCCGGGACGTTCACTGCTGCCTTCTCCCGTTTCTCCCGCCCCGTTGCCGCTCCGGGGCCGGCCGGACTACTTCTGAGCCGAAGGAGGCGGCTCTTTCTTTTCGCCGCTGTGCCCCCTGGTGACGAGGAGGCCCTTGAGTTCGTCCATGAATTCGGAGATGTCCCTGAACTGACGATAGACGGAGGCAAAGCGCACGTACGCCACGTCGTCAAGCTGCCGGAGCCCTTCCATGATCCGCTGTCCCACCCAGGTGCTCGGTATCTCCTTTTCTCCCAGGCCGAGGAGCTCGTTTTCGATCTCCTGGACGATCTCTTGTATTTTCGCCAGGCTGATGGGCCTTTTCTGACACGCTTTCTGGATTCCCGTGAGGACCTTCTGGCGGTCGAAGGGCTCCCGGCGGCCGTCCTTTTTCACCACGATGGGAAGAATTTCCTCCACCTGCTCGTACGTCGTAAAACGCCGGTGGCACTTGAGGCACTCCCGCCGCCTCCGAATGACGTCTCCACTCTTGCCCGTTCTGGAGTCGACGACCTTGTCCTCCTGGTGAGCGCAGAAGGGGCACCTCATCGATCTTCCTCCCCGTCCCCGTCCGTGCCGGAGCTGACGCGCTGCAGCTCGATGCCCGCCTTGGCCAGCATCTCCCTGGAGAGGTCGTCGGGGTATCCCTCCTGATAGACGATCTTCCCGATGCCCGCGTTGATGACCATCTTGGAGCAGATGATGCACGGCAGGGTCGTGCAGTAGAGGATAGAGTTCCTGATGCTGACTCCGTGGAGGGCGGCCTGGATGATGGCGTTCTGCTCGGCGTGCAGGGCCCGGCAGAGCTCGTGGCGCTCTCCGGAGGGGACGCCGAGCTGCTCCCGGAGGCATCCGACCTCCAGACAGTGCTCTATCCCGCTGGGAGCTCCGTTGTACCCGGTGGAGAGAATACGCTTGTCCCGCACCAGGATGGCACCGACATGACGGCGCAGGCAGGTGGAGCGGGTGGCGACGAAGTGGGTGATGTCCATGAGGTACTCATCCCACGACGGGCGCTTTTTCGCCAGGGTCTTACCCTCGGTCACCGCCCTCACCCAGCCTTTCCGCGTAGAGCGGAAAACGGCGGGTGATCTCCCCGACCTCTTCCCGCACCTGCTCCTGCACCTTCTTGTCGTCCAGGTTGGTGAGGACGCGGTGAATCATCCCCGCCACAGCCTTCATCTCTTCTTCCTTCATTCCCCGGGTCGTCAGGGCGGGGGTGCCCAGTCGGATGCCGCTGGTGACGAAAGGCTTCTGGGTGTCGAAAGGGATGCCGTTTTTGTTGGTCGTGATGCCCGCGTGGTCAAGAGCGGCCTCGCTCTGTTTGCCCGTGATCCCCAGGGCCGACACGTCCACCAGCATGAGATGAGTGTCGGTGCCGCCCGCCACCAGCCTCAGGCCGAGCCTGGAGAGTTCCCCGGCCAGGGCGGCGGCGTTCTTCACTGTCTGCTCCTGGTACGTCTTGAAGCCGGGCTGCAGGGCTTCCTTGAAGGCCACCGCCTTGGCGGCGATGGTGTGCATCATGGGCCCTCCCTGAAAACCGGGAAAGACATTCTTGTCGATTGCCTTGGCGTAATCCTCGCGGCAGAGGATGAGTCCCCCCCGGGGACCGCGGAGGGTCTTGTGGGTGGTGCTGGTCACGATGGGGGCGTGGGGGACGGGGGAAGGGTGCAGGCCGGTGGCCACGAGCCCGGCGATGTGGGCGATATCGACCATCAGAATGGCCCCCACCTCCTCCGCGACTTTCCGGAACTCCTGGAAGTCGAGCGTCCTCGGGTAGGCGCTCGCTCCGGCCACGATCAGCTTCGGGCGGTGCTGCCTGGCCAGGTCGCGGAGCCTGCCGTAGTCGATTGTCTCCGATTCCTTCTCGACGCCGTAGAAGACCATGTTGAAATAGCGCCCCGAGAAGTTGACGGGGCTGCCGTGGGAGAGGTGGCCGCCGTGGGCGAGATCCATCCCCATGATCGTATCGCCCGGTTCGAGGACCGAGTAGTAGGCCTGCATGTTGGCCTGGGTCCCGGAGTGGGGCTGCACGTTGGCGTGGTCGGCCCCGAAGATCTCCTTCGCCCGGTCGCGGGCGAGGTTCTCGGCGATGTCGACGAACTCGCACCCCCCGTAGTATCTCCGGCCGGGGTAGCCTTCGGCGTACTTGTTGGTCAGGACCGAGCCCTGGGCCTGAAGGACCGCTTCGCTGACGAAGTTCTCAGAGGCGATCAACTCGAGTTTCCCCGCCTGGCGGCGGGTCTCGAGCGTTATGGCGTTCGCTATTTCCGGATCGACTATGTCGAGACTGCTCATCTGCTCTCCTTGATCTGCTCGGTCGTGTGTGCCCATTCGCGGCTGGTCGCCGGTATCCGCGTAAAAACAGCATTTTATTATAGCAGACTCGGCGGATCCCATGCCGGGGGACGTTTCCGCCCCGAGGAGTACGCAAAAATGACCTTACCTGCCAGTGTGTTAGGCACCGGAGACAGCTGCCAAGGGAGACGGCGCTCCCGGCAGGAGCAGTGGCGGCCCGACGGGCGCAGGGCATCTCCTCCCGCGAGAGGGTAGGAGGGGAAGAAACGCGTTGACAGGGGTAGTGAAATAGTATAAAA
>JAUWCW010000040.1 GCA_030609125.1 Candidatus Rokuibacteriota bacterium | reverse complement strand
GGAACAGCGGTGGTGAATGCCGACGATCCCTGGACGGAGACGCTCCTGAAAGCGGTGACGGTGAGGAGAATGACTTTCGGGCTCGACGCCAGGGCGGACGTTCGGGCGAAAGAGATCGTCTGCCGGGAGGCGGAGACCTCTTTCACCCTCCACTCGCCCGCGGGAACAGGTCGGGTGTCGATATCCTTTCCGGGCGAGCACAACGTCCGCAATGCCCTGGCGGCCTCGGCTGCCGCCTGCGCGCTCGGTGCGGGCATCACTGAAATCATGGAAGGGCTGGAAGCAGCCGAACCGCTGCCCATGCGCTTTACAGTGATAGATTTTGAGGGAGGGATCCGGGTTGTCAACGACGCCTACAACGCCAACCCCGTGTCGATGCGGGCCGCCCTCGACTCGCTCAGTCTCGTGGAGAGCTCGGGCCGCCGCGCCGCCGTTCTCGGGGACATGCTCGAACTGGGAGAAGAAACGGCGAAGGCCCACCGGCAGCTCGGCCGGGAGGCGTCCGACTCCGGGATCGACCTGCTCATAGCCGTCGGCCGCTTCGCCGGAGAGCTTGCGGGGGGAGCCGCCGCCGCGGGTATGGCGAGTGAGCGGGTCCGCGCCGTCGGGAAAGCCGGGGAGGCGGCGGACTTTCTGAAGGGATGGATCAAGCCCGGGGACCTGGTGCTGATCAAGGCATCGAGAGGTGCGAGGCTGGAGCGTCTCCTGCAGCGCCTGCAGGACGATGGGACCCTGAAAGGGAAGGAGCGCTAACGGTGCTTTACCAGTTCCTTTATCCCCTGCACGGCGACTTTGCCCTCCTGAACGTTTTCCAGTACATAACCTTCCGCGCCGCCTACGCCGCTCTCACGGCCCTGGCGGTGAGTTTTATGCTCGGCCCCTGGCTGATCGAGAAGCTGCAGCGGCATCAGATCGGGCAGAAAATCCGGAAGGAAGGGCCGAAGAGCCACCAGGCCAAGGCGGGAACGCCGACCATGGGGGGGGCGCTCATCCTGGCGGCCATCACCGTCTCGACGCTCCTCTGGGCCCGACTCGACAACGTCTATGTCTGGATGGCACTGCTGACGACGCTCTGTTTCGGCGCCATCGGTTTCGTCGACGACTACCTGAAAATCTCCAAGGGGACCAGCCGGGGCCTCTCGGGACGCCGGAAGATCGCCGCCCAGGCGGTGATTGCCCTGGTTCTCGGCATCTGCCTCATCAAGGTGGCGGGAGGACATTTCGAGACCCGCATCAGCATCCCCTTCCTCAAGAGCGTCCTCATCGATCTCGGATGGTTCTATGTCCCCTTCGTTGTCCTGGTGGTCGTCGGGGCCTCCAACGCCGTCAACCTTACCGACGGGCTCGACGGACTGGCCATAGGGCCGACCCTGGTGGCCGGAGCCTTCTACACCGTGGTCGTCTACCTCGCGGGGAACGTGAACTTCTCCCGCTACCTCCAGATCGTGTACGTCGAGGGGGCGGGGGAGTTGACGGTTTTCTGCGCCGCTCTCCTCGGGGCGGGCATGGGCTTTCTCTGGTACAACGCCTACCCGGCCTCGGTGTTCATGGGCGACATGGGTTCGCTGGCTCTCGGCGCGGCCCTGGGGGTGGTGGCCATCATCTCCAAGCATGAGGTGCTTCTCGTGCTCGTGGGGGGGATATTCGTCATAGAAACGGTCTCGGTAATGATACAGGTGGTCGCCTACCGGATATCGGGAAAGAGGGTGCTGAAGATGGCCCCCCTCCATCACCATTTCGAGCTCCTGGGGTGGCCGGAACCGAAGATCATAGTCCGTTTCTGGATCATAGCCATCATTCTGGCGCTCCTGAGTTTCAGCACGCTCAAGCTGAGATAAGGGCTCGGGCCGGGGGTTGGGAAAGAACAGGGGAAAAACAGGAACAGCAGGGAGGGTGAAAAGATGAGTGAAAAGCTCCATAGGGCACTGGAAGCGATCGTGCCGCACGTGCAGGAGGGAAGCCAGGTCTTCGTCCTGGACGGTGGCTGCTACCACAAGTTCAGGGTGGAGGCGGGCAGGGTGGCGCACACCGAAACGCATTCGGTTCGACACGTCGAGAGCGGCCGCGGTCCCCTCTCTGCCTTCTCGCCGCGGACGAATGATATCAAGTAGGCCGATGCAGAAAAGGGCGGTGACGAAGACGCCGGCGGGCAAATCGCGCCGGGCCGGAACTCGTCCGGCCCTGGATGTTGCGGGCCTGAGGATTCTGGTCGTCGGGGCGGCGAGAACCGGTGTCGCCACGGCCAACTTCATCGCTCGCCGCGGCGCCGACGTGACGGTCACCGACCTGAGAGGCCGGGAGCTTCTGCAGCCCCACCTGGGGACGCTCGAGGAATCGGTTGCGCAGGAACTCGGTGGGCACCGGAGAGAGACGTTTCTCTCCCGGGACCTCATTGTCCCCTCGCCGGGAGTGCGCCGGGACGATCCCCTCCTCGTCGAGGCCGAGAGGGCGGGAGTCGCCGTTCTGAGTGAGGTCGAAGTGGCCAGCCGTTTCATGCCGCTGCCGGTGATGGCCGTAACCGGCACCAACGGCAAGAGCACCACCGTTACGGCCGTCGGCGAGGTCCTCGAGGAGGCCCGCATCCCGGCACGGGTGGGAGGGAACATCGGGAATCCCCTCATCGGCGAGGTGGACAGGCTGCAGGGAGTGGAATACGTGGTGGCGGAAATCAGCAGCTTTCAGCTGGAGTGGATCGAAACCTTCCGTCCCGAGATAGCCGCTCTCCTCAACATCTCCGAGGACCATCTCGACCGCTACCGCACCTTCGAAGAGTACGTCGACGCCAAGGCCAGGATCTTCGAAAACCAGGGCCCCGACGACTACCTCGTGCTGAATGCGGACGACACGCTTGTGCGGGAGGTCGCCTCCCGGGCCCGCAGCCGCAAGGTCTGGTTCTCCCGTCGCATCACGCCTCTTTTCGGGGTCTATCTCTTCCGGGGGTGGATTCATGCCCGGCTGGGGCGGGGAGCGGGCCGCCGTGTGATGCCCGTTGATGAGCTGCGGATCGTGGGTGAGCACAACTGGGAGAATGCCCTCGCCGTCACGGCCTTGTCCATGCTGGCGGGCGCGGATGCCCGGAGTGTCCGGCGTGCCCTGGGCAGATTCAGGGGGCTGCCTCACCGCACGGAGTTCGTCCGGGAAAGAGGTGGCGTGAGGTATTACGACGACTCGAAGGCGACCAACGTGGGAGCGACGGCACGGACCGTGGCGGGCTTCAGGGAACCTCTGGTGCTCATCGCCGGAGGCCGGGACAAGGGGGGGAGCTACGGCCCGCTCGTTCCCCTGATGGAGGGACGGGTCTCGAAGCTGATCGTCATGGGAGAAGCCGCCGGAAGGATAGCGGGGGAGCTTGGCGGGGTGGTGGAAACGGTGCGCGCCGGCGGCATGGAGGAAGCTGTTGCCGCGGCGGTTCGCGCCGCCCGCGGCGGCGGTTCGGTCCTGCTCTCTCCCGCCTGCTCGAGCTTCGACAGCTACAGGGACTATGCCGAGCGGGGAAGGCACTTTCAGGATGAGGTGCGGAAGCTGTGAGATCGAGAGTTGATAACAGATGCGGCTGCAGGGCGGGCGGGAGCTCCGCCCGGCGCCGGGGAAGGGGCGGGGCGTAATGCCGAGAAAGGCTCACCCCGATTTCTTTCTCCTGGTTCTCGTCACCATTCTGGTCGGCGTCGGGGTCGTCATGATATACAGCGCCAGCGCCATCGTTGCCCTCAGGGACTTCAAGAACCCCTACTACTACCTGCAGCGCCAGCTCCTCTGGTCGGCGGTGGGCGCGCTGATCCTCTGGCTGGGACTTCGCATCGACTATCACCACTATCGCCACTTCGCCGTCATCATCGCCACGGGGGCGGTCCTCCTGCTCCTGGCCGTGCTGGCCCCCCCCTTCGGCGGCCTCAGGGCCGGGGTGCGCCGGTGGATCGAGGTGGGGCCTCTGACGTTCCAGCCCTCGGAACTTGCCAAGCCCGCTCTCATCATTTTTCTGGCCCACGTCCTGGTGAAGAAAAGGGAGCAGGTCCAGAAGAGCGTCGTCGCCCTGGCGCCGGAGCTGGTCTTTCTCGCGCTCTGCCTCCTGCTGATCATGTTCGAGCCTGACCTGGGAACGGCGGTGACCCTGAGCGCAACCATGGCCGCCCTCCTCTTCGTGGGCGGTGTCAAGAAGCGGGATCTTCTCCTGGCAACCCTCTGCGGCCTTCCGGCGGTGATCTACTCCATCGCCCAGCACCCGTACCAGCGGGCCCGCGTCCTTTCGTTCATGGATCCCTGGAAGGATCCGTTCGGGAGCGGGTTCCAGATCATCCAGTCCTTTCTGGCCCTGGGCAGGGGCGGCGTCCTGGGCCTGGGGCCGGCGGCGAGCCGGCAGAAGCTCTTTTTTCTCCCCGCTCCCCACACCGACTTCGTTCTGGCCGTCATCGGGGAGGAGCTCGGCTTCGCCGGGCTGGCGGTGGTCATGGGCCTTCTGGGGATGATTCTCTGGCGGGGGATGCGCATAGCCCTGAGAGCGCCGGATCTCTTCGGCACGTACCTCGCCTTCGGCCTGACGTTTTCGCTCTTTCTCCAGGCCGTTCTCAACGCGGGGGTGGTGGCGGGCCTCCTCCCCACCAAGGGCATGACCATGCCGTTTCTGAGCTATGGAGGCACCTCCCTCGTGATCAGCCTGGCAGGGGTGGGGATACTTCTGAACATCTCCCAGAACAGCGTGGCGGGCAGGTTGAAGTAGGCGGATGAGAAATGGTGGCGATTCGGGCACTGGCGGTGGCGGGAGGCGGGACGGGGGGGCACCTCTTTCCCGGGCTTGCCGTGGCGGAAGAGTTCCGGCGCCGCTGTGAGGAGGCGAAGATTCTGTACATCGGAGTGACGGGAAAAATGGAGGAGCACGTGGTTCCGGCGGCGGGGATGCAGTTCCACGGCCTCAACGTGCGGGGCCTGAAGGGCCGGGGGGCGGCGGGAAAGGTCTCCGGGGCCTTTCTTGCCTGCAAAGCTCTCTTCGAGTGCCGCCGCGTCCTTTCGGACTTCGGGCCCGAGCTCGTCATCGGGGTCGGCGGCTATTCCTCGGGGCCCGCCGCCCTCGCGGCGTGGACCCTCGGCATTCCCCTGGTGCTGCAGGAGCAGAACACGGTCCCGGGCATGACGAATCGTCTCCTCGGCCGTCTGGCGCGGAAAGTGTTTCTCGCCTTCGAAGAGGCGGCCTCAGGTTTCCCCGGGGCAAGGACGGTGGTGACGGGGAACCCCATACGGCGGGACGCCCTCGGAGAGCCCGGCGATATCGGACGGGAGGAAGTGCTGAAGATCCTCGTGCTGGGCGGAAGCCGTGGGGCGAGAGGCGTCAACAGGCTTGTCACCGCTGCCCTCTCCCGCCTGGGCCCGGCGCGAAAGAAGATGATGTTTGTCCATCAGACCGGCGCCGACGACAGGGGATGGGTGGAGGAGGCCTATCACGAAACGGGAATCGATTCCCAGGTGCGTACTTTTGTGGACGGCATGGGCGCCAGGTACGGCTGGGCGGATCTCGTCATATCACGGGCGGGCGCCGGCGCCGTGTCGGAGATAGCCGCCGCGGGCCGGCCGGCCATCTTCGTCCCCTTTCCCCACGCCGCGGGCGGTCACCAGCGGAAGAACGCCATGTGGCTGGTGGAAAAGCGCGGCGGGCGGCTCATCGAGGAAAGCGATCCCGAGGGCCCCGCCAGGCTCGCGGGGATGCTGGAAGAGTTCCATCTGGACAGGGACAGGCTCCGGGAGATGGCGGCGAGGAGCGCCGGAGCGGGGAGGCGGGACGCAGCGGAGAGGATTGTCGAAGAGTGTACTGAACTTGTTCGCGGGCAGGGGGGGTGACGACATGGCGTATTTCAAGGTTGTTCTCAAGGGTGGACACATGGGGGCGGGAAAAAGCTACGACCTGGTGCGCTACTACAGCGCCCAGGACATGGTCAGCGCTTTTCTCAACGCTCTTTCGCTTTCCCGGGTCAAGAAGAATCCCAACGGTACGTCCATTTATTCCATCGAGCAGATCCCCGTCGATGAGTTCCATCGCGGGAAGAAGGAGGAGAGTCGGGATCCGTACCTGAATTACCGGCCGAGACAGATGAGAAAGGCATGTACATACAGAAGGTAAAGAACCTCCACTTTGTCGGCATCGGAGGCAGCGGGATGAGCGGCATCGCCGAGGTCCTGCTGAACATGGGCTACAACGTGAGCGGTTCCGACCTGGCCGAGAGCCCGGTGACGGAGAGGCTCCGCGTCCTCGGCGCGGAGGTCTCCATCGGCCACGCCGCCGGGAACGTTCACGGCGCACAGGTGGTCGTCGCCTCCTCCGCCATTTCCTCCGACAACCCGGAGATCGTCGAGGCCCACCGTGAAAAGATGCCGGTCATCCCCAGGGCGGAGATGCTGGCTGAGCTGATGAGGATGAAGTACAGCGTGGCGGTCGCCGGGGCGCACGGCAAGACGACCGTCACCTCCATGGTGGAGGCGGTCCTGGCCACAGCCGGCCTCGATCCGACGGCCGTCGTGGGAGGAAGACTCGCCACCAGCGGATCCAACGCCCGTCTGGGGCAGGGGCAGTTCCTGGTTGCGGAAGCGGATGAGAGCGACGGGAGTTTTCTTCACCTGACGCCGACGTGGGCAGTGATAACCAACATCGACCGCGAGCACCTGGACTATTACGCCGACCTGCGGGCCATCGAAAACGCCTTTGTCGAATTCGCCAACAAGGTCCCCTTCTACGGGGCGGTCGTCATGGGTGTGGACAGCGGCCCCGTGCGGGCGATCATCCCGAGGCTGACGAAGAGGATCGTGACCTGCGGGTTCGCCCCCGAGGCGGACGTTCGCGCCCACAGCGTTGTCCATTCATCGGGGCGCACGGTGTTCACCGTCACACACCACGGGGAGGAGCTGGGACGGCTGACCCTCGGCGTGCCGGGGGAGCACAACGTGTCGAACGCGCTCGCCGCCATCGCCGTCGGGCTGGAACTGGACATCGCCCCGGAAAAGATCTTCAGTGCCATGGAGTCCTTCCGCAACGCGGCCCGGCGCTTCGAAATCAAGGCCGAAACGGCGGGGGTCATGGTGGTCGACGACTACGGTCACCATCCGGAGGAGATCATAGCGACGCTCAAGGCGGCCCGGGCCGGGTGGGCGAGAAGGGTCGTCGCCGTCTTTCAGCCCCACCGGTTCACCCGCAGCCGCGATCTGGCGGAGGAATTCACCGGAGCCTTCGAGGGCGCGGACGTTGTGGTCATGACCGAAATCTACGCTGCCGGCGAAGATCCGATCCCCGGCGTGAACGCCGAGTCCATCCTGAGGCGGGTCGAAGAGGTGCACGACGGGGAGACGCTCTTTGTGGCCAGGCGGGAAGAGATCGCTCCCCGCCTGATGGATCTCGTCAGGGAGGGGGACATGGTGATCACCCTGGGGGCCGGGGATATCTGGAAGACGGCGGAGGAGCTCTGCCATCTTCTCCAGGGAAAGAGCGCGTCATGAAAGGCACCGGAGAGCTGGCGAAGATACTTCATGAAAAGTGCAGGGGGAAGCTCCTGCAGGGGGAGCACCTGCGGGACCACACGTCCTTTCGAGTCGGGGGGCCGGCGGACCTGCTCTTCTTTCCCGTCGACACCGAAGACCTCTCGGTGGCTGTCAAGGCGGCGGATCTCTGCGGCATGCCCCTTTTCGTCATGGGCAACGGCACCAACCTGCTCGTTCGCGACGGGGGCATCCGCGGCCTGGCGATTCACACCGGCGCTCTCGTGGGAATCAGCGGGAGCGAGGCCGTCGGGGACCAGGGCGCGGAGCGGCAGGCCGTCGAGCTCTCCGCTCTGGCCGGCACCCTCCTGTCGGGGGTCATCAATCACACCGTCAAGCTCGGGCTCTCGGGTCTGGAGTTCGCCGCCGGAATACCCGGAACCGTCGGGGGGGCGGCGTACATGAACGCCGGGGCCCACGGCAGTTCCTTCGGGGATATCGTGAGCTGGCTGGAACTGGTCGACATGAAGGGAGAGCGGGTCCGGCTGGCGCGCTCGCAGGTCGATTTCTTCTATCGGGGAAGCCGCTGGCCCTGTGAGGGGGTCGTGGCGGAGGTGGGGATGCGCCTCGTTTACAAAGGGGATCCCTACGTCCACGACCGGGTCAAGCACTGCCTGTCGGAGAGGGGCAAGAGGCTCCCCCTCGGAGTGGGGATGGCCGGCTCGGTTTTCAAGAACCCCCCGGGAGACTACGCCGGCAGGATCATTGAGAGCCTGGGGATGAAGGGGCTCCGGGTGGGCCGGGCCGAGGTTTCCCGCAAACATGCCAACGTCATCGTCAACCTCGGAGGGGCCACGGCGGGGGAGATCGAGCGGCTCGTCGAACTGGTGGCACGCAAGGCGGAGGAGAAGGCCGGAATCAGGCTGGAGACGGAGATCGACATCGTGGGAGAGGATGGGCTGTGACGACGATCCTGCGGGAGAAAAGGGTGGGGGTGCTCATGGGCGGCCTCTCGGCGGAACGGGAGGTCTCGCTCCGCACCGGAGAGGCGGTGGTCGGGGCCCTCAGGCGAAAGGGATATCGCCCCCTCCCGGTAGACGTCGGCCGTGGCGTGGCCGGCGACCTTCGCCGCCGGCAAATCGAGATAGCGTTCCTTTCCCTTCACGGCAAGGGAGGGGAAGACGGCGCGATACAGGGTCTTCTGGAGTCAATGGGAATTCCATACACCGGGTCGGGAGTTCTCGGCAGCGCGGTGGCGATGGACAAGAAATACTCCAAGTGGATATTCACCGGGAGGCGCCTGCCCACTCCCCCCTTCGCCATGCTGGACGCTTCCTTCCTCGATGGCCGCGGCTGGCCCTGCCCCCGGCTTCGGCCGCCGGTGGTCGTCAAGCCGCCGACGGAGGGCTCGACAATCGGAGTGAGTCTGGTCAAGAAGGCCGGCGAGCTGCGGCCGGCCCTGAGGGAGGCGCTCCGCTACGGGGACGAAGCGATGGTGGAGAAGTACATACCGGGGCGGGAGCTGACCGTAGGAATTCTCGGGGACAGGGCGCTGCCGGTGATCGAGGTGGTCGCGAAAGGAGGCTTCTACGATTACAGGGCCAAATACAGAAGCTCCACCACACGGTATCTCGTTCCCGCCCCCCTGCCCGCCGCCACGGCCCGCCGACTCCAGCTCCTGGCGGTGAAGGCTCAGCTCGCTCTCGGCTGCAGCGGGGCCACCCGGGTCGATTTCCGGCTCGACCCCCGGGGGAAGGCCTGGCTGCTGGAGCTGAACACCATACCGGGGATGACCGAGACGAGCCTGCTGCCCAAGGCGGCGGCGGCGGCCGGGATTGAATTCGACGACCTGGTGGAGTGGATGCTCAAGGAGGCGCTCGAGCGGTGAAGAATCTGTACCAGCCTAAGGGCTCACGCAGGGCCGCCCAGTCCGTCAGGCGGGGGGAGAAGCTGCGGAGACGCCTGCTGCGGCGGGCGGCGGCGGCGGGGATGACCCTCGTCCTGCTCACTCTCGCGCTGGCGGCGGGCTACATGGGGGGGGGGGTCGGCTATCTCTGGCTGGAAGAGAAGGTGATTGGATCGCCCCTTTTCACCCTCAAGAGTGTGCGCATCGGCGGCAACAGGACTCTTTCGGAGGAGCAGATTATTCGTGAGGCGGAGGTGCACTTCGGCGACGGTCTCATGGCCATGAATATCGGTCAGATCCGCAGCCGCCTTCTTGGAAACGCCCTGATCAGGAATGCCGCTGTCATCCGAAGGCTTCCCTCGGAGATCGTGATCGAGGTGGAGGAGAGGGTTCCGACGGCAGTGGTGAGGGCGGACCGCGACTACATCATAGACCGTGAGGGAATAGTCATGAGCCACGTGACGGGCGGGGAGGGGGCCGCCCTTCCCTGCCTTTCCGGGCTCCTGATTCGGGGAGGGCGCGTCACGGCCGAGGGGCTTCGGGACCTGCAGGACGGGATCGAAATCGTCCGTGCCATCCATTCCGCCGGCTTCCCTCCCGTGCACGAGATCGAGTGCGTCGATCTCTCCTCGGAAAGCGACGCCGTAATCATTCCCGTCGCGGGCAGGCCCCTTGTGCACCTCGGCCGCGAAAGAGTGCACGAGCGCCTCGGCAGGTGGAGGCTGGTGGCACGGGACATGGCCTCCAGGTGGGAAGCGCTGGAATACATAGATCTGCGGGCGGACGGCATGGTCGTAGTCAAGCCCGCGGAAGCCCACCGCGACGAGCAGGCGGCTGGGGAAGAGGAGGGCTGAGGGTGACGGGGCAAGGCAAAGGAACACTGTTCAGGGAGAAAGAAATGGCTGGAGCATGGAGTCTGAGGAAAGGCAGGTGGTGAAAGTGCCGGGGAAGGGCAACATCATAGTAGGCCTCGATATCGGTACCACCAAGATATGTGCTGTCGTCGGAGAGATAACTCCCGAGGGGAACCTCGACATCATCGGCCTCGGCACGAGCCAGTCGCGGGGCCTCCGGAAGGGCGTGGTCATCAACATCGACAGCACCGTCGAGTCTATCAAGAAGGCCGTGGAGGAGGCGGAGCTGATGGCCGGCGTCGAGATAGACAGCATTTTTGCCGGCATCGCCGGGGGGCACATAAAGGGCTTCAACTCCAGGGGAGTGATAGCCATCAAGGACAAGGAGGTCACCCAGTCCGACATTGAGAGGGTCATCGATGCGGCCAAAGCGGTTGCCATCCCCATGGACCGGGAGGTGATACACGTCCTGCCCCAGGAGTTCATCATCGACGACCAGGACGGGATCAAGGAGCCTCTCGGGATGAGCGGGGTCCGGCTGGAAGCGGAAGTGCACATCGTCACCGGCGCGGTCACTTCGGCGCAGAACATAATC
>JAUWCW010000123.1 GCA_030609125.1 Candidatus Rokuibacteriota bacterium | reverse complement strand
ATCGACGAGATCGACAAGATCGCGTCCTCCACCAGCGCCCTGGGTCCCGACGTCTCCCGCACGGGGGTGCAGAGGGGCCTGCTGAAGCCGATGGAGGAGACGATGGTGGACATGAAGGTCCCCCACGACGCCGTCTCGCAGATGGAGGCCCTCGAGGAGTACCGGCGGACGGGAAAGCGGGAGAAAAAAGCGGTGAACACCCGCAACATCCTCTTCATCCTGAGCGGGGCCTTCAACGGTCTGGATGAGATTGTCCGGAAGAGGATCTCCAGCGCGGAAATCGGCTTCCGGTCTGAACAGGGCTCCGAGGAGCACCCCTCTTCCTACTATCTCAGGCGCCTGAAGGCCGAAGATCTCCTCTCCTACGGCTTCGAGTCCGAGTTCGTCGGGCGGCTTCCGGTGAACGTGGTCCTCGACTCCCTTGGGGAGGAGGACCTTTACCAGATTCTCTGCAATCCCAACTGCCCGGTGGTGGTGGGGAAGAAAGCGGATTTCAAGGCCTATGGTATCGACATACACTTCGAGGACGAGGCGCTCAGAAAGCTGGCGGCCCTGGCGCACAAGGAGCGGACCGGGGCGAGGGGGCTGACGAGTGTCATCGAGTCGACGCTGATCAAGTTTGAGAAGAAGCTTCCGTCCACCGACATCTGCCGTCTCGTCGTCACTCCCGGAATGGTCGACGACCCCCAGGGGGAGCTGAAAAAACTCCTCGCCAACCCGGACGATCCGGCCTGCCTGGAGCGCTTCGATGTTCTGGCCGAGAGAGAGCGGCAGGAGATGTCGCAGGTGCTGGTCCGCAGGGCGGATGAGTTCGAGGAGCTGGTCGGCTTTCGGCCCGAGGGGTCCCTTCTCGAGCTGGCGGTGGAGCGGATGATCGAAAAGGGTGCCGACGAGGAGGAGGCGGTGCTCTTTCTCAAGGAGCAGCTCGACGGGATCGAGCGTTTTCGCGCCTCCTTCAAAGAAAAGCACGGAATGGACCTCGACTTCACCGCCGCCGCCCGGGACCGACTCATGAGCCTCGCCGTCAGGGAAGGCGATTCGGATGCCCTCTGCTGGCGCACCTTCGCCAACTACCCGCTCGGGCTGCAGCTCCTGCAGGAAAAGACCGGCCGGTCCGAGTTCGTCCTGGACGTGAACGCCGTTGACGGCCCGGACGCGTACCTCGACGGGATGATCAAGGAGAAGTACTCGGGGTAATGGCCAGGGACTACTACCAGACACTGGGTGTCAAGAAGGGCTCTTCCGACGCGGAGATCAAGAAGTCCTACCGGAAGCTGGCCATGAAGTACCACCCTGACCGGAACAAGGGCGACAAGAAGGCCGAAGAGCGCTTCAAGGAAATCAGCGAGGCCTACGCGGTCCTTTCGGACAAGGAAAAGAAGAAGCAGTACGACATGTTCGGCGCCGACGGCTTCCGCCAGCGCTACAGCCAGGAGGACATCTTCCGGGGCGTCAATTTCGAGGACATCTTCGGGGGCACCGGCCTCGGGGCGGACATCTTCAGCACCATGTTCGGCGCCGGCGGAGGGAGGGGAGGGTTCCGAACCTACCGGACCACCGGAGGGCCCGGCGGCGGTGCGGCCTTCGACATGCGTGATCTCTTCGGCGGCGGCGCGGGGCGCGGCAGGCCCGCCAAGGGAGGAGACCTTCTCTTCGAGCTCCCCATCAGCATCGAGGAGGCCCACAACGGGGGGAGCAGAACGGTGAAGTACCAGACCCCGCAGGGGCCGAAGGAGGTTGTCGTCAAGATACCGTCAGGCATCTCGGCCGGCAAGAAGCTCCGGCTTGCCGGCAAGGGGAATCCCGGCCCGGCGGGAGCAGGCGACCTTTACCTGACCATCACCTTCGAGGAGCACCCTTTCTACGAGGTCGAGGGAAACAACCTGGTCCTGCGCCGTGAAGTTCCCTTCACCGGAGTGGCCCTGGGAACCACCCTCGAGATCCCGACCCTGGACGGACCGAAAAAGGTGAAGATCCCGCCGGGGTCCCAGCCCCAGACGAGGATACGCCTCCCCGGCCACGGCCTTCACGGCCCCCGGTCGGGCAAGAGGGGGCACCTCTATCTCATTGTAGTCCCGAGAGTCCCCCGCAAACTGACCGCCCGCCAGAAGAAGCTGCTCCAGGAGCTTGGCGAAGAAGGCCTCTGATGAAGAAGGTTGCCGTGGCCATGAGCGGCGGCGTGGACAGTTCCCTGGCGGCGGCCATCCTCAAGAAGGAAGGGTACGACGTTTTCGGCGTTTCCCTGCGGGTCTTCGATCCCGGCGAATGCCAGGAGTCGCAGGAAAAGACGTGCTGCTCGGCCAGAGACATACGGGACGCCAGGCGGGTGGCGGCCCATCTCGATATCCCCTTTTCTAGCTGGGACGTTCGATTGGAGTTTGAAAAGGAGGTGATCGCGCCCTTTTCAGAGGAGTACCTGGGCGGCAGAACCCCGAACCCGTGCGTCCTCTGTAATTCGCGGATCAAGTTCGGACACCTGCTGGAAAAAGTCGAGGCCATGGGCGCCCGGTGGCTCGCCACGGGACACTATGCCGGCATCGCCCGAAAAGGAGGCGAGTACCTTCTTCAGCGGGGCGCCGACCGGGGGAAGGACCAGTCCTATTTTCTCTTCGAGATCGGCGCCGACGTTCTCCCCCGGGTTCTTTTCCCCCTGGGGGGGCTGAGCAAGGACGAGGTGCGCCGCCGCGCCGGGGACCTGGGTCTTCCCGTGGCGGACAAGAAAGAGAGCCAGGAGATCTGTTTTGTTCCGGGAAACGATTACGGCGCTTTCCTGAAACGGCGCCTTTCCGGGAGGGGTGTCGAACCGGGACCGATCATCGACACGGACGGAAGGCGGCTTGGCACGCACCGGGGCCTCATCCACTACACCGTGGGGCAGAGAAGGGGCCTGGGCGTGGCGGCGGGAGCGCCCCTGTACGTGCTCAGGATCGACGGGGAAAAGAACACGATCGTGGTCGGGGAGGACGCGGAGCTCTCCGGAAAGACTTTTCACGTTCTTCGCACGACATGGCTGCGAGGGGACGGAAGGGATAATGTCCGGGCGGAGGTGAAAATCAGGAACAGGCATCGCCAGGCCCCCGCGACGATTCATCCCCTCGGCGGCTCGTCGTGCCGGGTCGAATTCGATACTCCCCAGAGAGCGGTGACACCAGGGCAGGCCGCCGTTTTCTACGACGGTGACACCGTCCTCGGCGGGGGCTGGATACGTGATATCGAAGCGCATTAGACGCCTCTCCCTTCCCGCCTTCGCCCTGGTGGTGGCCATTCTGGCTACGGCCACCCTGCTGCTCTTCACCACCAGGCGCTCCCTTGACAGGGAGAAAGAGAGGATGGGCCGGGAACTGGAGAGGCAGGGAATGATCATCGTCCGCACGCTGGAATCCGGGGCGCGGGCGGGGATGATGATGCAATGGGGGAGGGAACAGCTCCAGGCGCTCATCGAGGAGGCGGCACGCCTGCGCGAGATCGCGTACGTGGGAGTTTTCGACGGCGACGGCGTGGCGGTGGCCACGTTCAGCCACGAGGTGGAGAACCTGCGGTGGCCGGATCCCGAAGAGATCCGGCGGATCACCAGCGGAGGACAGCCGGTCTTCGTCAGCCGGCAGTTCGGGAAGACCGGCGTCTTCGAGGTCTCCCAGAAGTTCGTTCCCCGGCACCGGCGCGGGAGAATGGGAAGGATGATGAACAGGACCCACGAAGGGGTGCTGCCCGGGCAGGGGGATGTTTGGGCCATCGTGCTCGGTCTGCACACGGAGCCGTGGGAGCAGGTGCTCCAGGAGACGCGGCGGCAGACGCTCCTCTCCTTCATTGTTATTCTCACCACCGGCTCCCTGGGTCTGTATCTCGTCATCATCCTGCAGAATTACTTCGTCGTCCGCAGAACGCTGAGCGACATGAGGGCCTACGCGCAGAACATCATGGAGAACATGGCCGACGGGCTCCTCTCCATCGCGCTCGACGGCAGCGTGGTGACGGGCAACCCCGAAGCCTCCAGGATTCTCGGGCTGGATGGGGCCGACCTGAGGGGCCGGCGGGCAAAAACGCTTCTGCCCGAAACGGAAGGAGCCATCGAAGAGGCCCTCTCCGGCGTTGCGGGCAGGAGGGAGCTCGAAGTCTCCCTTCGCGGTGACGACGGCGGACAGAAACCGGTGGGGATCGGTCTCTCACCTCTCAGGAACGAGGAGGGGGAAGTCACCGGTGCGGTCCTGCTGCTGCGCGATCTGACGGAAGTCCGCCGCCTCGAGGAGCGGATCCGGGAGTCGGAGAAGCTCGCCGCCATCGGGCAGATGGCGGCCACCGTGGCTCACGAGATCAGAAACCCCTTGAGCTCTCTCAAGGGGTTCGCGCAGCTCTTCGCCGGGAAGTTCCGGGAGGGCACTCCCGAGGCGGGTTACGCGAGGCTCATGGTGCGCGAGGTTGACCGTCTGAACAGAACGATCAGCGACCTTCTCTTCTACTCGCGCCCCTTGAGGATAGAGCGGAGAGAAGTTGTCGTCCGGGAGCTCCTCGAGGAGACGATGAAGCTCCTGGAGCCGGACTTTCGTGCGCTTCACCAGCAGGTCGAGCTCGGGGAGGCGAACGCGGCTGTCGCCGAAGTCGATCCGGATCAGATGTCGAGGGTCTTTCTCAACATCCTGCTCAACGCTCATCAGGCTGCCGGCGAGGGAGGGAAGATCTCCGCCGCCGTCTCCAGCGTGAACGGCCGGTGCCGGATCGAGGTCCGCAACAGCGGACCGGGGATGAGCCCGGAGGAGAGGGCCAGGGCCTTCGAGCCATTTTTCACGACCCGTGAAAAGGGGAGCGGCCTGGGCCTGTCGATCGTGAAGAAGATCGTCGACCTTCACGAGGGACACGTCTTCATAGAGAGCGGTGAGCGGGAGGGCACGATGGTGGTCATAGAGCTGCCGGGAGCGGGGGAGGCGGATGAGCGAAGCGGCTGAGGCGAAGGCGAGGCTCCTCGTCGTCGACGACGACTCCAGCCACCGCGCCATGCTGGAGGCGGTTCTGCGCGAGGAGGGATACGCGGTCACCTCCGCCGCCGGAGGCGATGAGGCCCTGGCCGCCCTGGAAGGGGACACCTGCGCTCTCGTGCTTCTTGACATCCGGATGGCCGGCAAGAGCGGGCTGGAGGTTCTGGAAGAGATCCGGCGCCGCCTGCCGGGGTTGCCGGTGGTGATGATGACCGCCTACGCCTCCGTGGAAACGGCCGTGGAAGCCCTGAAGATCGGCGCCCGGGACTATCTTTCCAAGCCCCTCGACACGACGGAGCTGAAGCTGACCATTGCCCGTGTCCTGGAGCACTCCCGGCTCGAAACGGAGAACAGGGAGCTTCGGGCACGGCTGAAGGAGGAGTTCAGCTTCGGCCGTCTTGTCGGCGCGAGCGCCGCCATGGCGAACGTCATCGAGATCCTGAGGAGGGTGGCGCCGACGGACGCGACCCTCCTCATCCTCGGGGAGAGCGGTACCGGCAAGGAGCTGGTGGCCAACGCCGTTCACGAAAACAGCCCCCGGAGCCGGGCCCCTTTCGTGGCCGTGAACTGCGCCGCCATACCCGAAACCCTCCTGGAGAGCGAGCTCTTCGGGTACGAGAAGGGGGCTTTCACCGGCGCCGTCGGGCGGCGGGAGGGGAAGATCGCCTCCGCGCACGGCGGAACCCTCTTTCTCGACGAGGTTGCCGAAATGACGGCGGCCCTGCAGGCCAAAATGCTCCGCTTCCTTCAGGAGCGTGAGATTCAGCCTCTCGGCAGCAGCACAAGCAGGGTGGTCGATGTCCGCATCCTCGCCGCCACGAACCGCGACTTGGAGGAAGAGGTCAGGGAGAGAAGGTTCCGGGAGGATCTCTACTATCGGTTGAACGTGGTGCCGGTGCGGATCCCCCCGCTCCGCAAGCGGAAGGAGGACATCGCCCTCCTCGCCGAGCACTTCTTTCACGCCTATCGCGAGAAGCATCGCGGGTCCGTGAGAAGCATCTCCCCGGAGGCCCTGGAGGTCCTGGTGGGGCACCCCTGGCCCGGGAACGTGAGGGAGCTTGAGAACACCATCGAGAGGGCGGTCGTTCTCTGCCGCGGGGACGTGCTCACCGCGGAGGATTTGTTTCCAGGAGCACCTCCGCCGGGAGCGGAAAGCGAGGCGGCCGACCCCTACCGTCCCGGTCTGACCCTCAGGGAGGCGGAGGGGGAGATCATGAGGCTGGCCCTGGAACGCGCCGGCGGAAACAAAACCCTGGCGGCGAAAAACCTCGGCGTCAGCCGCCAGA
>JAUWCW010000015.1 GCA_030609125.1 Candidatus Rokuibacteriota bacterium | reverse complement strand
CCTCCTGGGCGGGGGTATCAAGCACGGGGCAAGCGATATCCATTTCCGGCCGGGATCGCCGCCTCTGCTGAGGATAGATGGCAAGATGCTGACCTTGAAGTACGACAGGATCATGCCGGCAGACACGCTGGGCATGGCAAAGCTCTTCGTCGGGGCGGCGATGCCCCATGAGGACATTCCGGACATCCAGGAGTTCATCAAGGACATGGAGCGGACCGGCAGGCTGAAGGACGCCATCGAGAAGGGGAGGAAGCAGTACGGCATGCAGTCCTTCGACCAGCACCTGAGCGAAATGTACCAGAACAAGATCATAACTCTCGACACCGCCCGTCAGGCTTCGACGAACCCCAACGACTTCGAGCGGGCGCTGCACTTCGAGTAGCCGCTCCCGGCGGATGGAGTGACGCCATGACGATCGACGAGAAACGCTCTTGGCCCCGCCACCACTTCCTGGCCGAGATACAGTACCGCAGCAACTGCCCGCCGCTGCTGGGCCGGATCATGGACCTGGGAGAAGGGGGAATCTTCATCGACACCATGGTCCCCCTCGCGGCCGGCGCACCGGTGACCTTTTCGTTCTTCATACCCGACAACTATCCCGACATATCGATAACCGGCAGCGGCAGGGTCGCCTGGCAGCAGAAGGCGGCGGGGATGGGTGTCGAGTTCCTGCAGATGAACGAAAAGAGCCGGGAGAGAATCAAGAGCTTCCTGAAGAGTCTCTAGGCAGACCCGGCCCCCCCCGGGGGAATATTTCGCAGCCGGGAAAGGTGTACGAGAAGCCGTACCACCTCGTGAATATCTGAAAGGGCCGGCCGCCGTCCTCCCAGCCGGCAAAGGGAACGCCGTCTACGGGACCGAAGGCCACGCGCAGGATCCGGCCGTCCCAGCTGTCCTGAATGCCGGTCCCGATTGCCGCCGCGGGATAGAAGCGCGCCGTCCCCGCCTCTGCCACGCCGAGCCCCTGCGCCATGCGCGGCAGCCGATCGTCGGCTTTTCCCATGGTCACGAGGAAGGGGGGAGGCAGAAAGCCCCTCGCCCCTATCGTGCGCCGATGGAGCAGGCTGAAGAGCCGCGCCCTCAGGGGCATCTTCCCCGAAAGTGAAACGGTGATGTCCGGAGAGTCCTTCAGGGCCGCCGCCACCGTCGTCACGGCGACGCTCCACGTCACGAGCCGTCGGCCCGCGAGCGGACCGTGGAGAGCCGCACCCGTTATGTGGTCCCAGTACGTTTGTGTCTCGTCGTCAATCAGCAGGACGAGGCCGTTGTACAGCCCGCCGGCGCTGAAGTGGTGGAGCGTGCCGTCGAGCAACGGTGTCAGACCGACACCGCTGTTGCAGACGGGTCAGAAAGAGACGAGGTACGGCCGGCCCCCCAGCTCACCCTGCGCCAGGTGGTGGTAGCCCATCTGCTGGAGCACAAGGGCCCTCCGGAGACCGCCCCGCTCGAAAACGAGCAGCTCAGTCTCCTCCTTCAACGCTGCGTCCCTCAGCTGCAGGCCGGCATCGGGCACACGGAAGCGCCGGAACATGTCGGGCCCGCGCAGCCAGGCCCGGGACGGATCGAACGGCTCGGAGTGCATCGCGCCCCAAGTGTACATCACGTTTCCGCCGACCGACAGGGGGGCTGCGATTGACAATCCGGTTGGAGATGGCACAACGCCCTTTCAAAAAACAGGGGGAATCATGTAGTTCCGGCCCCGGGCTGTTCAGTCCCTATCTTCGGCATGAGGGTCCATGTGATGACCCAGGATTGACTCGCGACATCCCGGTCGAGACAGACGATGCCGCTGTTCTGGAATGAGAAGACGGGCTTGTCGGCGGAGCCGGTGACAAGATAGGAGATCAGTTTCTCCATGAAAGGGAGGTGACCGACGAGCATGACGTTGGAACCGGCGTCTATTCTCCCCGCCGCGTCGGCAACGTCGTCGAGCGGTTTCAGGCCGGTCGCCTCCTCGATCCCTCCCCCGGGCTGCAGGGCCGAGGCGAATATATCGGCTGTCTGCCGGGCCCGGGTTTTCCCACTGTGCCTGATGACCGAGACGCGCACCTTGTATCCCCGGGCGACGCCGGCGATGCGTTCGGTGTCGGCCACACCCTCCGGTGAGAGCCCCTGGTCGGGATCGGCATCCCGGGGGAGGCTCCTGCCGTGCTGAACAAGAAAGAGCGCCATTTCTTCCGTCCTCCCTGCTGCTTCCTCCGAAACAAGGCTCGCCGCGCCGCCGGTCCCGCAATGGGCTCGATACTGGCGATTGTCTCACAGGATCGCGAAAAAGCAACGGTGGGCGGACACGGTGGGCGGACCTGGCGACAAGCCCGACGCAGTCGCAGGCCATTTATGCAATACGCGGGTCTATTTCCGGCCGACGCCGTGCTTTGCCTTGAGGCGCAGCAGGCCCGGGGAGCGATGAAAGTACATCAGGGGGCTCTCCATCCCGGCTTCCAGAAAGAAGCTCTCCAGGTCATCGAAGAGCACCGGCCGGTCGGGCAGGGTGAAGAGCTTTTCCCGCCGCCGAAGACCTTCCCATCGTTTTGCGAGCGGCTCATTCTTTTCCAGGACAGACTCCCTGGCGTGCCCGCAGAGGAACATCTCGCAGATGATCGGCTTGAGGCGCCACAGGCAGCCGGTGTCGCCAAGGTAAACGCAGTCGGGACCGCCCGTGTCCTCCTCGAGTGTCTCCAGGATTCTGTCGCTCTGCTCCCCCGTTGAGAGAAGAACGTTCATCACCACGTCCGCAAAGAACGTGAAGATGCCCTCGCGGCCGCAGCAGGCGCTTGTCCGGTCGTGAAAACAGCGGACGGTGCAGACGCCGGCGAGGGTTTCCGCCTGAAAAGAGGAGACCTCATCCCTGAACCCCAGGTACGGCGCCATGCTCTGCTTCAGGCGGCTCACCTCGTTCCCGGAAAGACCGGCAAGGTGCCGGCGTACGAGAAGAATGGCCTCCGTCTGTCGGTGGTTGTAGGTGCTCACCGCGGTTTTTCCCCGGGCAGGTGATCGAACGTGCCCCGGCGAATAACGTGGCGATCCGCGTCCTCCCAGTGGGTGCTTTCCCTCCGGCAGTCGTATCGTCGGCAGCGGAGGGGACGGTCCTCCCAGATGAGGCACTTCCCCGTCGACGTGTCATGGTGGGTGCAGTACCCGTTCTCATCACGGGCGATGAAATACGGTTTCTCCCGGTCCCAGAGGATTCTGCCCCCGTCGGCTTCGCTCTCGGTGAGGGCAAAGCGGTAGCTGCAGCAGACGGCCCGACAGACGCGGATGCGGTCGAGGCAGTCCACGGATGAGTCTGCTCCGCCGTCGGACTCGGTCTCGGCGGAGTGAACGCATCCCAGCCCCAGCTCGATCAGCCGCGGGACGAGCCGCTGCAGGCGTTCCTGCAGGTGGGGGGTGAGATCTTCCGGGGAAGAAGGCGGACGCCGCCCCTTCTCACTCATTCCATGTCACGAGCTCTTGCGCGGCTGCGCGATCGGTTCTCAGCGCGTTGGCCGGGGCGCTCTCGTCGGGGTAGCCGACGGAGATGCCGAGGACGAGACGCTTCGTCTTGGGAATGGAGAGAAAGCTCTTTATCTGCCGGGCGTAGTCGGTGGCGAACGCCTGGGGGACGGTGCCGATTCCCCTGGCGTGGGCTGCCAGCATCAGGCTCTGGGCGAAAAGCCCCAGGTCGAAGAGTGACCACGGGGTGAGGGAGCCGTCCTGAAAGAGGTAGATGGCATGCGGGGCGCGGTAGAAGTTGAAGTTGACTTTCTTGGCTTTTCTGACCACCGCGGGGTCGGAAAAGTCGATGCCCGTCGCTTCCGAGCGAGTCTTGTAGAGGTGGTCGATCCGCGCCTTTTCCGCCTCCGGCCAGGAGTGCGGCTCCGGCATGTCGGGAGTGGGCTCCGCCCCGCTCTCGAGCAGTTCCACCATGTGCTTTGACAGGGCCTCCTTGGCGGCCCCGGAGAGGATCATGATTTCCCAGGGCTGGCTGTTCTTGTAGGAGGGGCTCCACCTGGCGTCGTCGATCACCTCCATGAGGATCTCTTTCGGGACGGGCCCCTTGCGGAAAGCGCGAATGCTCCTGCGAGTTCTGATGCAGTCTATGGCGTCCATGACTTCTCCTTTACCATGTCTCCCAGTGAACTGAATCGCCGCTGTACCGTGTCCGGGGGCCGGGGTTCTTCTCCGGCCAGCCGAGAGAGATTCCGGCGACGGGAATGATCTTTTCCGGCAGATCGAAAAGTCTCCGGATCCCCTCTATCCTCTCCGTGCGGGGGTGTACACCCAGCCAGCAGGAGCCGAGGCCCAGGGCCGTCGCGGCGAGAAGAATATTCTCGATGGCGGCGCTGCAGTCCTGGAGCATGTACGACTCTTCCCGGTCGTGGGCCTTTTCGATGTCTCCGCAAACGACGATCGCCGCCGCGGCGCGACGGAGCATCTGCCCGTTGGGCAGAAGATCGGCGATGCGCCCCATGGTCTCCTTGTTCCTGATCACGATGAAGTGCCACGGGTCTTTTGCCACCGCCGACGGGGCGGCCATGGCCGCCTCCAGCAGGTCTTTCAGGGTCTTTTCGGATATCTCACGGTCCTGGTATCGGCGAACGCTTCTTCGCGAAAACATGAGCTGCAGAAGGGTGTTCATCCGCTCCTCCCCACGGGCCGCTTATTTCTTCAGGTACCGCTCGGGATTCTTGTCGAAGTCTTTCTTGCAATCGGCGCAGCAGAAGTAGTAGGTCTGGCCCCTGTACTCCGATTGCCATGCCCGGGCGGGCGCCCCGAGTTCCGTGCCGGAGACGGGGCAGGTGATGACCACCGACACGGACCTTCCCGCCCCGGGGCCTTCCGCCGGCTCCTGTGTCCCGGCACATCCCGTCATAAGCGCGGTGAGGAGGGCAATTCCGGCTGTCGCTTTCAGGGACGTCTTCATGGCGTGCATCGATCCCTCCGGGTTTCGTGGCTTTCTGCCATTGTACCAGCCTCTCCGGGGAAAGAGTGCACGGCATCAGCGGTTCTTGCGCTGTGAGGCGGGAAGGTTCTTCTTTCGCATCCGGAAGGTCTTGGGGGTGATCTCCAGCAGTTCGTCCTTGCGCAGGAACTCGAGGGCCTGCTCCAGGCTGAAGAGCCTGGGAGGGACGAGGTTCACCGTTTCGTCCGATCCGGAGGCGCGCATGTTGGTGAGCTTCTTCTCCTTGGTGATGTTCACGTCCAGGTCGTTGGGCCTGGCGTTTTCGCCGACGACCATCCCTTCGTAAACCTCCTCCCCCGGGGGGACGAAGAGGGTCCCGCGGGGCTGAAGATGTTCCACGGCGTAGCCCGTCACTCTTCCCGCCCGGTCGGCGACGAGGGCCCCGTTGGGCCGCTGCCGGATCTCTCCCTGCCAGGGCTCGTGACCGTCGAAGAGGTGGTTCATGATGCCGCTTCCCCGCGTTTCGGTGAGAAACTGGCTGCGGAATCCGATCAGGCCGCGGGAAGGGAGGCGAAACTCCATCCGCACCCGGCCGCTGCCGTGGTTGACCATGCGCGTCATCTTCCCCTTGCGCAGACCGGTCATCTGGGTTACGGCGCCGACGAACTCCTCCAGGCAGTCCACCACCAGGATCTCCATCGGCTCGCAGAGGGTCCCGTCGATCTGCCGGGTCACCACCTCCGGCCGTCCCACGGAGAGCTCGTACCCTTCGCGGCGCATGATCTCTATGAGAATGGCGATCTGCAGCTCTCCCCGGCCGGAGACGATAAGGGAATCCGGCGCCTCGCCGGATTCGACGCGGATCGAGACATTGACGAGGGCCTCCTTCTCGAGACGCCTGCGTATGTGGCGGGAGGTGAGAAACCGCCCGTCCCGTCCGGAGAAGGGAGAAGAGTTCACCGAGAAAACAGCGGCGATGGTCGGCTCGTCCACCTGGATCGGCGGCAGGGGGCGGGGATCCGCCGGGTCGGCCAGGGTCTCACCGATGCGAACGTCGGGAAACCCCGAGACGGCGACGATGTCCCCCGGGCCCGCCTCGTCGATGGGAATCCTGCTCAGGCCGGTGTAGCCGAAGAGGCCCGACACCTGTCCGGTGACGGGACCCCCCTCGAGCCGGCAGAGCGCCGCGGTCTGACCCTGCCGCAGCCGTCCGCTGACGACCCGTCCGATGATGAGGCGCCCGATGTAGTCGTCGTAGTCGAGGTTGGTGACCAGAAGCTGCAGTGCCGCGTCGGGATTGTAGCTCGGCGGCGGCACGGTTCGCACGACCTCCTCCAGAAGGGGCAGGAGGGTCTGCTCCTTTCCGTCGAGGCTGGTGCGGCAGACCCCCTTGCGGGCATTGCAGTAGAAAACGGGAAACCCCAGTTGTTCCTCCGTGGCGTCCAGGTCGATGAACAGATCGTAGACTTCGTTCAGCACCTCCTCGATCCTGGCGTCGTGGCGGTCTATCTTGTTGATGACCACGATCGTGGCGAGCTTGTCTTCCAGGGCCTTGCCGAGGACGAAGCGCGTCTGCGGGAGGGGTCCCTCGCTGGCGTCGACGAGCAGCAACACCCCGTCCACCATCTTCAGGGTGCGCTCAACCTCGCCGCCGAAGTCGGCGTGCCCGGGGGTGTCCATGATGTTGATGTGAACGTCGCCGAAGTCCACGGCGGTGTTCTTGGCCATGATGGTGATCCCCTTCTCCCGTTCCAGGGAGAGGGAGTCCATCACGCGCTCCACCACGTTCTCGTTCTCCCGGAATATGCCGCTCTGCCAGAGCAGGGCGTCCACGAGGGTCGTCTTGCCGTGATCGACGTGGGCGATGATGGCGATGTTGCGTACATCGCCGCGTGTTTCCGTCATCCGATGGTTCTCCTTTACGGTTTCAGTATCCTCCCTCTGTCCGGAGGGAGAGGTAGTGTAGCGTGTTTGCCCCTGGGGAGGAAGCGAAATAACCGCCCCCGTCAGGGACGGAAGTACCGCGGTTCGATTCTCCTTCTCCCCGCCGGGGCCCGGTAGGGCTCGTCGGGGTAGCCGACGGCGATGGCGGCGTGGATCTTCTCGTCCGCGGGAATGCCGAGAAGGCGGGGGATCGACGCGTCCCGGCTCAGGGCTTCGACGATGAAGCCCACCATGCAGGTCCCGAGGCCCATGGCGTGGGCGGCGAGAAGGATGTTCTGGCTCGCCAGAAGGGCGTCCTCCACGGGGCAGGTCGCCCCCGGCCGGGAGCCGACCAGGATTGCGGCGGGAGCGCCGTGGAAGAGCCGGTCGCGCCCCTCGTCGTCCCATTGGCGCAGCCCGTCCTTCACCGATTCGTACCAGTCACGGTAGTATTCTCCCAGCACGTCTCCCATGAAAGCCTTCGCCATGAGCCGTAGGGCGGGGTTCTCCGCCTTCCGGTTGAGGCGGCGGAAGAATTCGGCCGCGGCGCCGCCGAGGGCCATCACCGACGTACGGTCGGGGAGGATGGTGAAGCTCCAGAGCTGGCAGTTGGTGCCCGACGGTGCGGTGGTGCCGATCCTGACCAGATCGTCCAGGACCTCCTCCGGGACCGGCCGCTCGAGGTAGTTGCGGCACGAGCGCCGCGAGCGCATGAGTCGGATGAGCGACGGGGTGTCGAACGCGCCCGGCTCCAGGAGGGTCTCGTCCATCTCCGCGGTGGCGAGCCTCAGGGCGTCCTCGTCGATGAAGCCGACGGTTACGGCATCGGCGGGACACACGGCGGCGCAGTGGCCGCAGCCGATGGACCACTTTCCCGTAACCACCGCCACGTCGCCCGCCATCTCGATGGCGAATGAAGGGCAGACGCGGACGCACTCGCCGCAGCCGGTGCACCGGCCGGGATCTATCTTCGTGTCTATGAGCCGTCTCACGCCGATTCAGCCGGGTGCCTCCCGGCGCCTCCTTCCGATTCATTCTATCACCGGGGATGCTCCGGCGGGGCGGCGCCGGAAGGGGACTGGCAAGGTGATACAATACAGCGGCTCAGATCTTTTCACTCAAGCGCGGGATAGAAAAATGATGCTCGAACTCATTCTCCTGGCAGCGGGCTCGTTCGTTATCGCCCTCTCGGGGGCCCTGATGCCCGGACCGCTCCTCACGATGGCGATCAGCGAGTCGGCGAAGAGGGGCGCAAAAGCGGGTCCGCTCCTCATCGTCGGTCATGGGATCCTTGAGGGGGCTCTCGTTGTCCTTCTGCTGAGCGGGCTTTCGGCGCTCATGATGAAGACAGGCTTCATGCTCTTCGCATTTCTGTCGGGAGGCGTGATACTCGTCGTCATGGGAATCGCCATGTTCAGGGAGTCGGCGACGATCGACCTTGAAGGCGCTGCGGAAGGGGAGAGCAAGGGGGGAAACCTGGTTCTGCTGGGTATCATAGGCTCGCTCTCCAATCCCTACTGGATCATATGGTGGGCGACGATCGGTCTCGGCTACCTCGCGGCCTCCATCAAGGTCGGACTTCCGGGAGTGGCCGCGTTCTTTGCCGGACACATAGCGGCCGATTTCGCCTGGTATTCCCTGGTGTCGGCGGCCATCGCCGGGGGGAGGGCCCTTTTCTCGCCCCGGGCCTACCGGCGCCTGATTCGCGGCTGCGGCATCTTTCTCATCGCCTTCGGAGGGTGGTTTCTGGTGGAGGGAATCAAAGCCGGGGTAAGGGCCGCCTCATGAGCGCTGCCCGGCCGGTGGAAGTGATCGGCGGCGGGCTCGCCGGCGCCGAGGCGGCGTGGCAGATCGCCCGGCGGAAAGTCCCCGTGCGGCTTTGGGAAATGCGCCCCGAAAAGGGCACGCCCGCTCACCGCACGGGAGACCTGGCCGAGCTTGTCTGCTCCAACTCCCTCAAGACCACCCACCCGTCCAAGCCCCACGGTCTGCTCAAGGAGGAGATGTCCCTTCTCGGCTCGCTCATCATCAAGTGCGCACAGCGGACGCGGGTGCCCGCCGGAACCGCCCTCGCCGTGGACCGGAACCTTTTTGCCCGGGCGGTGACCGCGGCCCTCGAGGCCGATCCCTACGTGACCGTGGTGCGCGAGGAGGCGGTGGAGATACCGCCGGAAGGACCGGTCATCGTCGCCGCCGGTCCCCTCGTGTCGGAGAGTCTGGCCGCGGCCCTCTCCCTCTTCACCGGCAGGGACAATCTTTACTTCTACGACGCCATCGCCCCCGTGATCGAGACGGAGAGCATCGATCGCGCCATCGTCTACGCCGCTTCGCGGTACGACGGGGAGGCGGAAGGGGACTACCTGAACTGCCCCCTCACCGCCGAAGAGTACGAGCGGTTCGTGGACGCCCTTCTCGAAGGAGGCAAGGTCCCCCTCCAGGGAGCTGACAGCGCCCTCTTTTTCGAGGGCTGCCTGCCCATCGAGGAGCTGGCGAGGCGTGGGCGCGACACGCTCCGGTTCGGTCCCATGAAGCCCGTCGGCCTCCGCGACCCCCGGAGCGGGGCGCGCTCGTACGCGGTAGTCCAGCTGCGGCAGGACAACCTCGCCGCCGGGCAGTACTCGATGGTGGGGTTCCAGACCCGCCTGCTGTGGCCCGAACAGGAGAGAATATTCCGCATGATCCCCGGCCTCGGGGGGGCCGGGTTCGCACGCTTCGGCCAGATGCACCGGAACAGCTACATCAACGCCCCGGCCCTGCTCGAGCCGACCCTGGCCTGCACGCAGAGGCGGGAACTTTTCTTTGCCGGGCAGATTTCGGGCGTGGAGGGCTACACCGAGTCGGCCGCCACGGGTCTTCTGGCGGGGATCAATGCCGCCCGGCTCTTGTGCGGGGAAGAGCCGGTTGTCCCGCCGCCGGAGACGATGATGGGCTCCATCTGCCGTTACCTGGCGACCTCCGACCCGGACGACTACCAGCCGAGGAACGCGACCTTCGGTCTCCTCCCTCCCCTTCCGGGGAGGGTCAGGGGACGCAAGGCCCGGAGGCAGGCCCGCAGCGATCGGGCCCTGGCGGCGATGCGGGAGTGGGTCGTGTCATCCCGAGTGGAGCGAGGGATCTGACGGGCCCCGACGAAGGGCTCAGGACAGGGCTCATCAGGGGGCAGGAATGGGCAGGGCGCGCTTTCGCCTCATTGCCTCAAGAGGCTGCCGATGCCTGCCCGGAGGGGGCGGTCAGTCCAGGTTGCAGCCTTTCATCTCCCTGTCGATGAGCTCCCTGGCGAAGTCAAAGCAGCGCGTAAGGGCGTCGTCCCTGCTTTCGTAGACGTCGCTGGCGCTGACGAGCCAGGACTCCTGGTTCTCCCCCGAGCCGCGGGTTATGGTGATGACCGCCGACCACCGGTCCGAATCTTCGACCCGGCTGGGCTCGGCAGCAATCGTGTAGCCTTCGTAATTGATCTGCTTACTGCTCATTTTCGAATGACCTCCGGAGGTTGAGAGTCAGGAGGAGCGATCGATGAACTCCTGCTCAATCTTGACGAGAAGGTCCCTTACTTCCTGGAACATTTCCAGCAGAGGCGTGAGGCTCGGCTCCCGCGAAGGGGCCTCGATGCAGTCCGAGAGGTTCTCGGAACAGATGCGGCTGAGGTGAGCCCGCCCGTTCCTGCGCATGCGGGCATCGGGGCAGGACCTCCAGTAGGCGAGGGTGGAGCGGGAAATACTGGAGAGGCGGCTCAGCTCGGCGAGATCGTCCGTGCCATAGTACTTCACAAGAAGCTCGAAAGCCTTGCCGCAGTTCGTTGGCATCTTCATGCCGGGACCGGCCTTTCCTGGGCTGCGTGATGGGACGGAAGTGCAGGTGTCGCAATCCCATCGATCTGCTCCCGTCCCATGGTAGATCCGCCCGGGTAAGCGGTCAAGGTTTTTGGGACGGCGCCTCAGGGTTTCCGCCCCGCCCGGCGCAGCTTTCTCAGGGCCCCCGTCACCGCCCCTCGCAGGGCCCGGTGGAGGGGCCGCGGCGGGGGCGCGGGCTCCGGCAGCGGCTCGAGCCCGGAAAGAAGCCCTTCCATGATCGCCTCGCTGTCGATTCTCTTCCGGGAGCACTCCTCTGTGCCGGCGGCGAAATCCGGATCACCGCCCGACTGCCAGGCCTTGAGGAGCAGAAGGTACCTCTTCGCCACCACCTCGGTGCTGTAGTTCTCCTCCGTGAAGCGGTGTCCGCTCTCCCCCATGGCACGGGCCGGCTCCTCACGGGAGACGAGATAGTCGGTGGCGGCACAGAAGGAGGCGAAGGAATCGAACCAGAGCCCCCCTCCGGAGCGGCGGCAGAGTTCGGTCGTCGGGGGGCAGCCGGAGGCTACGAGAGCGGGCCGGCGGTTGGCCCAGGCTTCGAGGAGGACGATGGAGAAGGACTCGTTGAGGGAGGGGTTGCAGAGGAAGGCGCAGGCCGCCAGGGCCCCGTATTTCTCCTTCCTGTCCAGAAAGCCCACGTCCAGGATCTCCGGCGAGCCGAAGGTGTCGATCTCTCCGGGGCCGGCAAGGACCAGCCTGAGGTAGGAGTGCCGCAGCTTCTTGTAGGCGAGGAAGTAACGGACCAGCACGTCGGTCCGCTTGGTGGAGTCCCTCCTGCCGAGACAGAGGATGAACGGGTCTTCAAGGCCGCGGAGCCGCCGGAAGAGGTCCCCGTCGCCGGCGCAGGAGCCCATGTCGACGCAGTCGCCTACCACCGCCTGCCTCTTGCCGGCGACGGGAACGATTGCCGAGGCGAGGGACTGCTCCGAGCGGGTGTTGAAAATGATCCCTCCCGCGGCGGCGAAGGAGCGCGCCACCGGGCGGGAGTAGGCGTAGCCTTCGTCGTGGAGACACGGAATGAGAAGTGACCTGGAACCGGCCAGGGCTGGTCCGTACACCGACGAATGGAAGAGGTAGGGGATGAAGATGAAGAAATCGTAGGATTCCCGGTTCTTCTCCACGTACTCGAGCAGGGCCGAGCTCGGCGCCATGCTCCGGAAGAAGGCCTCCTCCTCCTTTTCCGGAAGGGTGTGCTTCTCCCCGCTTCCCATAGCCATGTACCTGGCGTTGATGCGGTCGAACCGGTCGCGGTCGGTTCGGTCCGCCGGAAAGCGCAGGATGCGCAGGCCGAGTTCCCTGGTTTCGCCGGGGGGGAAGTAATTGACGTTCCAGTCGCTCATGTGGTCCCTGATGCAGGTGGTGAGTATCGTCACGTCGCAGCCGGAGCGGCTCAGCAGAAGGGCGGCATCCCGGCACTGGGCCTCGGCCCCGCCGCCTATTTTCTCATGGAACCAGGGGATGACGAAGGCCGTCTTCATCGGTCTTCACCGTCGCCGGCGAGGTCCGCCACGACCCGGTGCAGACCCGCCACGACCCGGGCGGTCCGGTCGTAGTCGATCTTGTCCGGCGTGTCGTGCGCGTCGTGATAGTAGGCGTAGCGGAAGAGAGCGGTGTCGGTCACCATGACTCCCGGGTAGCCTTCCTGCCAGAAGGCCCAGTGGTCGGACCATCCGACACCGGCCACCGCTCCCGGCGCCGCGATCCCCTCCGAAGGAAAGGCGGTGTGACTGCGAAAGGAGCCCACGCAGCGGCGTACGAGGCTCCGGGAGGCGGTGTTGCCCACGAAGCCGATGAAATTGCCGCGGTCGGGGTACATCAGGCCGAAAGGCGGTGGGTAGCTCTGGCTGTCCGGCTCGTCGGAGTAGCAGCCGATTGTCTCAAGGGCGAGAAAGGCGATTATGTTGTCCCCCCTTTGCCTTGCCGCCCGGGCGAAGACCCGGCTGCCCATCTCGTCGGTCTGGAAGAAGGGCGGCTCCTCGTTGACGAAGGCCGCGAGGCGCACGGTTCTTTCGGGACTGTGCCGGGAGAAAAGGCGGGCCAGCTCGAGAAGGGCCGCCACGCCGCTGGCGTTGTCGTTCGCGCCGGGGCAGCCGGGAACCGAGTCGTAGTGGGCGCCGACGATTACGTGCTCGTCGGGCAGGGATCGTCCCCGAATCTCGATCTCCAGGTTGGCGACCGCCTTTCCCCGCACCGTGTATTCCTGCACCCGCACCGTGTGGCCCGCGTCCTCGAACCGCCGGCGGATGTATCGGGCCGAGGAGAGAAGGGCCTCGTAGTGCCACATGTTGCGCTCACCCGTGTCGCCGGCCAGGACCTGCACGTGCTCCCGCAGTCTCGCGGCGATTCTCTTCTCCTCCGCCGTGAGAGGCGGCAGGGGGCCGGAGTGAGACTTGAGAGGCATGTCACGCATCGTGTTGAGCCAGAAAGACGCCGCCAGAACGACAGCGGCGACGGCAGCCACCCACAGCACCTGTGCTCCTTTCACCGTCCTTCCCCGGCATGTTCCCCTGGATTGTTCACGAAAAGGCTCCTTCTGTAAATGGGTCCCTCCCCGCGGCTCCACTTTCTTATTGACCCTGCGCATCATTGAGGGTTGAATGATCCTGCCCGCCGGGTTCCGGAGGATGCCGGCAGTGGAAGGGGGTGCAGTGCTGTGACAGATGGCGATCCGGGGTTGTACAAGGTGCCCAAGGAGAAGTCCCTGGTGCTGGTGAAAATGCCGCCGATGCCGCCGGAGTGGAAAACGGTATTCATCTCCTCCTGCGCGGAGACACACCGCGGCCGGGAGACGGTCTCCGACCTTTTCAACACACCGCGCAAGTTCTTTCCCCTCCTCGACGAACGGGAAGGGATTGTTCTGGTCCGCAGAAACGCGATCCGCTGGGTGAGAGTCGAGGATCCGGAGCGGTTCGAGTGGTACTACTACGAGGTTCGCCAGGGAGCCCCCCGGTCCACAGTCCGCTGCAGCTTCGAGGATGGAGAGGTCCTGGAAGGGACCCTCTATGCCGTCGGACCGGCCGGGGAGCAGCGTGTCCAGGACGTGGTGAACCGCCAGGAGGGCTTCGTCCAGCTCGAGACGGGCACGGGGCTCTTCCTCGTCAACCTCGTGCACATAACCGCGCTCACCGTAAGGGCCCACGCAAGAATAAGTTCACAGAATTCGCGCTCAGATTCAGGTTGGATTTGGTCGATCTGATTGAGCGAAACCACAGGAATAGCAGGGCTATTTTGAGGATTTCGTGAGTGAAGATCGGCCGAAGACGACCTGAAGATGAGATGCGAAAATGGGAAGTTATTCTTGCGCGGGCCCTAAGGGAGGAAGCCCATGGCGGCGCTTGACAAGGTCCTGGATTCGATGGCTCCCTCGGGGGCTCACCTGCTGACGCTGAAAGCGGGGGAGGTGCCCCTGCTGCACACCGCCGCCGGCAGCAGCCCTGTTCACAAACAGCCTCTCACCGCCGCCCAGGTTCTCTCGTATCTCAGGGAGCTGGCCGGGCCGGCAGAGCGGCAGGCGCTCGAGGGCGGCGGCCCTGCGAGTTTTCTCTACAGGACATTCAGGATCGACGTGGAGAAAGTTTCGGGCGACGTATCGGCGAAGATCACTCCCGTGCAGAAGAGCGCTGGCGAAAAAGGCGGTGCGACCGCCGGGGCGGCGGGACCGGGAGGCGGGGCGTCGATAGACGGGCTCTTTCGCAAGATGATACAGGCGGGTGCGTCCGATCTGCACCTGACGATGGGAGAGAAGCCGTGGCTCCGGCTGAGCGGTGAAATGACGCTCATGGATGATCCGCCCCTTACGAAGGAGAGCATGGAAGGGTATCTCTGGCCCATCTGCCCCGAGAGGAACCGCGACGAGTTCGAGAAGGTCCACGACACGGACTTTGCCTACGAGGTGCCGGGCCTGGCCCGCTTCCGCTGCAACTATTTCATGGACAGGACCGGCATGGGTGGCGTCTTCCGCCAGATTCCGACGCAGATTCCGACCATCGACCAGCTCGGCCTGCCCAGGAGCATCACCGAACTCTGCTGGCTTTCAAAGGGTTTCGTTGTCGTCACGGGCCCCACCGGGTCCGGTAAGTCCACCACCCTGGCGGCGCTGGTGAAATTCATCAACCAGAACCGCAAAGACCACATCGTGACCATCGAGGACCCTATAGAATTCGTCCACCCCAATGACAAATGCCTCATCAACCAGCGGGAAGTGGGGGACCACACCACCAGTTTCAGAAGGGCCCTGCGGTCCGCGCTGCGCCAGGATCCCGACATTGTCCTCGTTGGTGAGATGCAGGATCTTGAGACGATCAGCATCGCCATCGAGACCGCCGAGACGGGGCACCTGGTTTTCGGAACCCTGCATACAACGACGGCCCCGTCGACGATCGACAGGATCATCGACCAGTTTCCCGCGGACCGCCAGTCCCAGGTCAGGGTCATGCTCTCCGAAACCCTCAAGGCGGTGATCGCCCAGACCCTCTGCAAGAAGAAGGGGGGAGGGCGCATCGCGGCTTTCGAGATCCTTGTCGTCAACAGCGCCACGTCCAATCTTATCCGCGAGGGAAAAACCTACCAGATACCGTCTGTTATGCAGACACAGAAGGGATTGGGAAACAGGGCCCTGAACGACTCGCTGATGGAACTGGTGAAGAAGGGTCTCGTCGACCCCAAAGAGGCCTACATCAAGGCCGTCGACAAGGCGGGGCTTGTCGGGATCTTCGAGAGGAACAACGTTCCCCTCGAGATGGCCGAAGAGTAGCTTTCTCCGAAAGGTCAGACACCGTAGACCTTGAGCGCCAGAACGGGCTCGTGGGAGCACTTCGGGCACCGGGGAGTCAGGTTCTCCACGCGGCAGGTGAAGCTGTCGCTCCAGATCCAGTCACAGGAAGGGCACTGGAGCGACATCATGAAGGTGTTGGCGCACGATGCATCACCCTTGACGCCGTTTTCTCCGGCAGCCATGAAACCCCTCCTCCGGTGAATGTGAATGAAGGCTCCTTACGGTCTATGTACCTCCCCGGAAAGCCTTTGTCAAATCCTTTCCGCTCTTGCCATCCGGGCGAACGGTGACCTACTATAGAGGGGCGGCGTCCCGGTTTCCGGGTATGCCCCACGGACGCACGTGAAGCGTGACCTGGTGAACCGCGGGAGATGATCGAATATCTGAGGAAAGCAAGATCCTTCCTGCTGGAAGGACTCTGGAAGGTCCCCCTCGAGACCCTTTCGGGGCCGAAGGCCTTTCTGGTCAAACTTCTGCGCCTAGTGACCGTGAGCGTCAAGGATTTCTCCGAGGGCCTCATCAGCCTGCGGGCCATGAGCCTCGTCTACACCACCCTCCTCTCGCTGGTCCCCCTGCTCGCCGTGAGTTTCTCTGTCCTGAAGGGATTCGGGGTTCACAACCAGATCGAGCCGGCGCTCGCCAATTATCTGGCTCCCCTCGGTCCCAAGGGCGAAGAGCTGACGGTGAAGATCATCGGCTTCGTGGAGAACCTCAACGTGGGAGTTCTCGGGTCGCTCGGACTGGCCCTTCTCCTCTACACCGTCATATCGCTGGTGCAGAAGATAGAGGCCGCTTTCAACGACATCTGGCATGTCAGGAAACAGCGAAGTTTTTCCCGGAGGGTCAGTGACTACCTGAGCATAATCCTCGTCGGCCCGGTCCTCGTCTTCTCGGGCCTGGGGCTCACCGCCTCAATCACGGGAACGGCTCTGGTGCGGAATATCATGGAGGTTGAGGCGGTGGGAACCGC
>JAUWCW010000316.1 GCA_030609125.1 Candidatus Rokuibacteriota bacterium | reverse complement strand
GACCTTGCTGTGCTTCAGCACAGCTTCACCCGCTCAACTGCGCAAAGCCCTTGATCTTACGTAATCTCCACGCTCTCGCAACGAAGTTCATGAAATACCCGGGTTGAGGCGGCGGAGGGTTGAGGCTATCCTGAAGACGAGGAGCGGAAATGGAAAAGAAGGGAAGGCGGGAGGAGAAGAGAAGCGGCGGGCGCAGCCGCACCAGCCGCCGCCGGGAGGGGAATAACAGAGCGCTGCTGCACTTTCAAAGGACCCTGGTGGACACCGTGAAGGAGCTTTACCGGGAGAGCTCCGGCGGGCACGAGAAGGCGGAGCGGGAGATTCTCATCCGGATTCACGCCGTCATACGCCCCGACAGTGACTGGAAGATAGAAGCCAGCCCCTCCGTGGGGCGTCAGGTGGAGAATGCCGTCAGGGAAGCGACGGCGAAGGAGAAGGTGTTCCGCCCGGGGCACGTCTACTGCTACCGGTGCGATTCCTCCCACTGCGAGCACAGTGGCCCTCCGGCGCCGGAACGGGTCTTCGGCGGCTACTCGCAGACCGGCGTGCCGCAGTGGCCCGAACTGGCCCAGATCCTTATCGAGCAGAGGCACGCGGGGGTGGAGGGCATTTACCGGCAGACGGGCCGCTCACTGGCGGCGGCGTTCATCGACGCCGAGTCCCTCAAGCACCGGCAGCTCGGCATTTTCGGAAAGGGGTCCAAGACCTATGACATCCTGGGGCAGGTGGTTTTCGGCTTCCTCAGGTTCCCCCCGCCGAAGGGTGAGGCACGGGAGGGGGACCGGACCGCCTTCACACTCCAGGCCGTGGAGGTCAGGGACCGGTCCGGCCGCCCCCGGGTTGTCCTCAACGTGATAGGGAAGCTTTCCGACGGCTCCGAGGCGATGGAGGCGCTCATGGGCCCCCATCACCTCAGGGTCCTCGACGTCATCGTCACCGCCCGCCGGCTGACGGGAAAGCTCCGCCCCGCCCTGGTGGTAGGGGCAAGGACGGCTTACGGGGACGAGAGGAAGCTCGTGGCGTCGGCCTCCTCCATCCTGCGCAAAACGACGCGCTCCCTCGATCGCCTCGGCAGGCAGTCGCAGCGACGCACCCTGCACGCGGAGAAGCGCCGCGTTGAGAAAAGGCCCACTTCCAAGGCCCTGGAAGATGCCGCCGGCGCCCAGGACGAGAGCCTCTATCAGGACGACCGGGAAGGAACGATCATCGTCCTCGGCTCGCGCAGCCGGACCCACGTCTTCAGCCCCGAAGGGCGCCACATCACCAGCCTCAACCTGAAGAAGGAAGAGGTGGAGAGCCGCAAGAGGCGGCAGCGCTGGCGTCCTCTGGACGCCGAGGGGCGCCGTCTCTTCCGGAAGTCACTCCGGTCGATCCTCGGGGAATAGGCAGCTCTTTCCGTCCCCCCTGCTTTCGATGGAGCGGTATTCCATCGGCAGCTGACCCGTGAAGAGCTGCCGGGGACGGCTGATGCGCAGGTCGGGGTCGCTCATCATCTCCATCCAGTGCGCGACCCAGCCGACGGTGCGGGCCATGGCGAAGATGACGGTGTACATGTTCAACGGTATACCGATGGCCTTGAGAATCATGCCGGAGTAGAAGTCGACGTTGGGGTAGAGATTCTTTTCGAGAAAGTACGGATCTTCCCTGGCGATGCGCTCCAGCTCAAGGGCGATCTCGAACATCTTCTGGTCTCCCGCGCCAAGCTCTTCGAGAACCTTGTGGCACATCTCGCGCAGCACGGTCGCCCGGGGATCGTAATTCTTGTAGACCCGGTGACCGAAGCCCATGAGGCGGTATGAGTCCTTCGGGTCTTTGGCGCGTGCGACGATCTTCGGGATCTGCTTTTTGGACGTGATGGACTCGAGCATGCGTATCACGGCCTCGTTCGCCCCGCCGTGAGCCGGTCCCCAGAGGGCGGCTATCCCTGAGGAAATGCAGGCGAAAGGGTTGGCTCCGGAGCTGCCGGCTATGCGGACGGTGGAAGTGCTGGCGTTCTGCTCGTGGTCGGCGTGCAAAATTAGCACCATGTCGAGCGCCCGGGATGTAACCGGGTTGATCTCGTACTTCTCGCAGGGTACGGCAAACATCATGTGCAGGAAGTTGTCGGAGTAGCTCAGGGAGTTGTCGGGATAGATGAAGGGCTGGCCGGTGGCGTACTTGTAGCTGAAGGCCGCGATGGTGGGCATTTTGGCGATGAGCCGGTGGGCGGAGATGATCCGGTGCTTGGCCTTGGTGATGTCCGTCGAATCGTGGTAGAAGGCGGCCAGGGCGCCGACGACGCCGACCATGATCGCCATGGGATGGGCATCCCGGCGGAAGCCGTTGTAGAAGCCCTTCAGCCCCTCGTGAACGAGGGTGTGGTGGCTGATGATATCGGTGAAGGCGGCCATCTCCTTTTTCGAGGGGAGTTTCCCGTTGAGGAGCAGGTAGCAGGTCTCCAGGTAGTTGCTCTGCTCGGCAAGCTCCTTGATGGGGTAGCCGCGGTAGAGAAGGATTCCCTTGCCGCCGTCGATGTAGGTGATGGCGCTGCGGCAAGCCGCGGTGGAGAGAAACCCCGGTGCGAGCAGGAGCATCCCGGAATCGGCGTAAAGCCTGCTTACGTCGATGGCCCGGGGTCCCATGGTCCCATGGTGGATCGGCAGCTCGTACTTCTTGCCTGTCTCGTTGTCGATGAGAGTGGCGGTCTTTTTCCTCATTCCGGCCTCCTCACGGCTTTCCCGCGGCGGTTGCTGTTTCAGAACATACCCTAATAATTATAGCAGGTTCACCGTCCCTGTCAGTTCCCGCTTCAACTCCCACAGGCCCTGGGAGAGGGAGACGTGGTAACGGTGGGGATTGACGAGGCGGCGGACGCCGGGATCGAGCCTCCCCATGTCGCTCAGGCGGCGCTCTCTCATGCTTTCGATGGAAGGAGGATCGGAGACGGGCCGCCCGTCCCTCAGGATTTCCTCGAGCAGGGGTTCGGCGGCGGAGATCTCCTCCACGCCGATACGCCTGACCTTTCCCGACTCGACGGGGTGGCGAAGGACGAGCCCGTCCATCTTCCGGGGGTCCTCGCTCCCCAGCGACAGCACGTCCGCCGTGGCC
>JAUWCW010000137.1 GCA_030609125.1 Candidatus Rokuibacteriota bacterium | reverse complement strand
TAATAGCGCAGAAGCCGCCATTATTCAAGAAAAAAAGCGATGTCGTTTCTACGGAATCAGGAGTTCCTGCCGACAATCCGGTAGAGGGCAGCTCGTGAAATCCCCAGCATCCTGGCGGCCGCCGACATGTTGCCACCCGTTCTTTCCAGGGCGGCTCTGACCGCTTCCATGCTCACCCTGCGCCTCCGCCCCCCCGCGATGAGGGGCTCTGCCGTCTTCCCGCCGATGCTCTCCGGCCGATGATGGATGTCGATCGCCGCCTGCCTCGCTTCTCATATCACGCCTGGGGCCCGCAAGGTAATCCGGGAGCCGCCCCCCCCCGTCAACTCTCTATGTAAGTCCTTGTCTTCATTAGATTATCCGCAGCATATCACATGCGACCCGTCTCCTTTTACGTCCCGTGACACCGCTCCATCATCAACCTTCTTCCACGCCGCGTTCTTGTGTTCTCGGTTCCAGTTCAATAGGATTGGAGCATGGGACCGCCGGCTGCTGAGGAAAGGGCACATCATCCGGAACCGACACAGCCAGGACGCTCCCTGACCAGTCTCAGATCGAGAATGTTTATCGGCTTCGGCCTTCTCTTTGCCGCCTTCTCCGTGTCCTTTTTCGTCATCGAACGGTACGGCCTTCCCTTTTCCGGCTTCGAGGGTCACGTCGAGGAGAAGCGCACCGAGGCTTTCAAGAGCCTCAGCCTGACGGCGGACCTAATCAAGGCGCGGCGGGCCGTCCAGGAGTCACACGATCAGCTCAACAAGGCCCTCAAAGAGAAAAACGAGGAACTGGAGCAGGTCATCAACGTTACTTCACACGATCTGCGCTCCCCCCTTGTCAATATCCACGGTTTCAGCAGGGAGCTCGAACATCTTGCCGAGGAAGCGGCGACGCTCAGCGAGAGTCCCGAAATTCCGCCCCACCTTGCCGAGAGGCTTCATCCCATCCTCTCCGAACAGGTTCCCGAAGCGCTCAGTTTCATTCTCCGGGGCGCCTCCAGGATGGACAGGCTGATCAAGGGGCTCCTGCGCCTCTCCCGCCTTGGGCGCGCAGCCCTGGAAATCAAGCCTCTCGACATGAATCTTCTCCTCTCGGAGATAACCGGCGTCTTCACGTACCAGTTGCAGAAGAGCGACGCCTCAATCGAGATCGGCCCCCTCCCCCCCTGCCTCGGAGACGAGGTGCAGGTCAACCAGGTCTTCTCGAACCTTCTCGACACGCCTTGAAGTATCTCGATCCCTCGCGCCCGGGAGTTATCCGTGTTTCAGGAAGAGAGGAAGACGGCAGGGCGATATACTGTGTCGAGGACAACGGTATCGGGATCGATCCGGACTATTTCGACAGAATTTTTCAAATCTTTCACCGTCTCGACCCGAGGGCCGGGGCCGGTGACGGACTCGGGTTGACAACCGTGCGCAAGATTCTGGACCGGCAGGACGGAGCGATCTCAGTGCAGTCACCTCCCGCCGCGGGGTGCCTCTTCACCGTCACTCTCCCCTCACCGGGACAGCGATAAGGCCCTGAACAAGGAGGACGGAATGAACCAGGAGGTAGTCATCGTCGTCGCGGAGGATGATCCGGGGCATGCGGCGCTAATCGAGAAAAACCTGAAGCGCGCAGGGATAAACAACCAGATGATCACGTTCGCCGACGGCCGGGAAGTCCTGGATTGCGAGATAGCGCGCTGCCACGAAATCGGCTGCAGCAGCTACATCACCAAGCCCGTGGAGTACGACCGGTTCATAGAGGCCATCCGTCAACTGGGGCTCTTCCTGCTTGTTGTGGAGGTCCCCGAACTTAACGGACCTTAAACGAACGCCGCGGGAAAGACGAGCGTACCCGGGTCACGTTGAGTAGAGGGCGTTCTCCCGGACATACTCCACCGACAGGTCGCAGGTGAGGACCCTGTCACTCGCCTTGCCGACTCCGAGGTCTATCGTCAGAAAAAGCCTCTTGCGGCGCATCTGTCTCTGTGCCCGGGCAAGCTCCCCCGCCGGGACGGCCGTTCCCTCCCTCACCGCCGCGCGGCCGTTCACGAGGATCGACGTGCGCCCCACGTCGATGGCGGCGCCCGAGTATCCGAGGGCGGCGACTATCCTTCCCCAGTTCAGGTCCTGCCCGAACCAGGCGGTCTTGACGAGGCTGGAATTGGCCACCGCCCGGGCCGCTCTCTCCGCATCGGCCCTGCTCCTCGCTCCCGTGACCAGAACCTCTACCAGCTTGGTCGCACCCTCCCCGTCGAGAACGATCTTCTCCGCCAGCCTCCCGCAGACTTCGCGCAGGCCCTCGCGAAAGATCTTCTCCTTCGGGCCGCCCGGCTCGATCCCGGTCCCGCCGGCGCCATTGGCCATGATGAGAACCGTGTCGTTCGTGCTGCGGTCCCCGTCGATGCTGATCCTGTTGAATGTGACCTCCACCGCCTCCCGCAGGCAGGCCCTCAGCAGCCCCGCCGGGAGGGAGACGTCGGTACTGAGAAAGGCGAGCAGGGTCGCCATGTCGGGATGAATCATCCCCGCCCCCTTGGACATGCCGCCTATCCGACCCTTTTCCCCGCGGCCGAAGTTCAGCTCCAGGGCCTCCTCTTTCGCAAAGGAGTCCGTGGTCATGATCCCCTCCGCGGCGTCCCTGCCCCCGCCCCTGCCGAGGCTTTTCACCAGGGACGGCAGGGCGCTCACGATCTTCTTCAGGGGAAGCTGCTCGCCGATGATGCCCGTGGAAGCCATGACGGCCGCCCGGACCGGCAGGCCGAGCCGGCGGGCGGTTTCGGCAGTGAGCGCCTTCGCCGCCCGGAGTCCCTCCTCGCCCGTCGCCGCGTTGGCGTTGCCGCTGTTGACAAGGACCGCCTGGAGAGGACGGCGCCGGCGCAGCAGGTCTTTCGTCAGCAGCACCGGCGCGGCGGGAGCACGGTTTGTCGTGAGGGTCGCGGCCCAGGCGGCGGGCGTCTCGGAAAAGAGCAGCGCCAGGTCCTTGCCTCCCTTCGCCTTGATGCCGCAGGAGACGCCGGCGGCGAGGTACCCTCCGGGGGCGGTCACGCCGCCGCGGATCTTCTTCCAGGATTGTGCCATCTCGCCGGCACCCTCAGGGGAAAAGGCCCGGGGCCTCCAGCCCCGTCGCCTCCGGAAAGCCGAGCATGAGATTGAGGTTCTGCAGCGCCTGGCCCGAGGCCCCTTTTATCAGGTTATCGATGACCGACACGACGATCACCCTTCCCCCCTGGGGATCGTCGGTGAAACCGATGCGGCAGAGATTGCTCCCCGCCACATCCTGCACGGAAGGAAGAGATCCCGCGCGCGCGACCCTCACGAACTGCTCGTCGCCGTAGTCCCCCCGATACGCCTCCTCCACCTCCGCCAGACCCGCCCCGGCCCTGAGCCCGACGTAAACGGTTTCGAGCAGGCCCCTGGCGAGGGGCACCAGGTGGGGGGTAAAAGTGAGCCCCACTTCCCTGCCCGCCGCCTTGCCCAGCTCCTGCCGGATCTCGGGGATGTGGCGGTGACGCCCGGCCAGGTAGGGGGTGAGCCCCTCGTTCGCCTCGGTGTAGAGGGTGTTCCGCTTCTGCTTCCTCCCCGCCCCGGAGACACCGGACTTGGCGTCGATGACGATCTGCCCCTCCTCGACAAGACCCCTCTTCACCAGGGGCAGAAGCGCCAGGAGAGCCGCCGTGGGGTAGCAGCCCGGGTTGGCAACCAGACGGCTGGAAGCGATCCCCTCGCGGTGCCACTCGGTAAGACCGTAAGTCCCCTCCGTAAGAAGCTCCGGCGCCGTGTGCCCGCTTCCGTACCACTCGGCATAGACACCGGCGTCGTCGAGGCGGAAATCCGCCGACAGGTCCACAACCTTGATCCCCTTCTCCAGCAGAGCGGGGACCGCACCCATGGCCTCCGTATGAGGGAGGGCGACCAGGACCGCCTCCACTCCCGCCGGAACGGTTTCCAGGCTCGGCTCCTCGAAGACCACGTCCGTGAAGCCGTCAAGGTAGGGAAAGGCTTCCGAGGCTCCCCTTCCGGCATACGTCCTTGATGTCGCCCAGGCAACCTCGATACCGGGGTGCCCCGAAAGAAGGCGCAGCAGTTCCCCACCCGTGTATCCGCTGGCTCCGATGATACCGACTTTCTTCATCCGTCATTCTCCCAGTGAGTGCGCCCTGCCGGGCGCACAATAGAAAAGGGGGAAGGTCCGGCGACCTTCCCCCCAAATTCCGTTTCCGGACCTGTCTAACGCTTGCTGAACTGGAACTTCGCGCGGGCTCCCTTCTGCCCGTATTTTTTCCGTTCCTTCTTACGCGGATCCCGGGTAAGAAAACCGCCCCGGCGCAGCGTTTCCCGGAGGGTGGCGTCGCTGACCAGCAGGGCTCTGGAGATCCCGTGCCGGATGGCTCCGGCCTGTCCTGCCTGTCCGCCGCCCTTGACCGTGGCGTGAACATCGTACCGGCCGAGCGTGCTGGTGGCGTCGAAAGGCTGCCGCACAATCGTCTGCAGCGTCTTGCGGGGCAGGTACGTCTCGATATCACGCGAATTCACGATGATCTTGCCTTCACCGGGCCTGAGCCACACCCTGGCCACCGAGGTCTTTCTCCTACCCGTACCGTAATACTGTGTCTGCTCCATCCTTTTCTCCCGCAGTGTCATTCCATCCACGCCGCTCAGACCGGCATCCGTTCCGGCTGCTGGGCTGCGTGGGGATGCTCGGCGCCGCGGTAGACTTTGAGCTTCGTCAGCATCTTGCGGCCAAGCTTGTTCTTGGGAACCATGCCGTACACGGCGTCGGTGATGACCTTTGCCGGCTTTTCCTGCAGCTGCTTCTCGAGAGTCACGCTCTTGATCCCGCCCACATAGCCGGTGTGACGGTAATAGATCTTCTGTTTCATCTTGTTGCCCGTGACCCGCACCTTCTCGGCGTTGATCACCACCACGTGGTCGCCGCAGTCGAGGTTCTTCGTGAAAAGCGGCTTGCCCTTGCCCATGAGCACCCCGGCCACCCGGGTGGCAAGGCGCCCCAGAACCTGGCCCTCGGCGTCGACGATGTACCATTTGCGAGTGATGTCGCTCGCCTTCGTTACTTTTGTCTTCTGTGTCAACATGTTATGCTTTCGCTCCTCGGAATGCAGAGAGAGGTACGTTAAAGAAAAACGCCTGTAATGTCAAGCGCAAAAACAACTCTCCCCGCCGATCGAGAGCCCTAACCAGAAAACTTTCCCTCGAAAACGATCTCGGTGAGCTTCTTGCGGGGCGAGGGAAACTCCCTGTCCTGCAGTTCCTGCGGCAACTCCTCCGTCTTCCCCGGACGGCCGACAGCGATCATCGCCTCCACCCGGTGATCATCCGGAACCCCGAGCTTATCCTTCGCCTCGCCGTAGCTGAACCCCTGCATGCCGTGCACCACGAAGCCCATGGCCGTCCCCTGCAGGGCAAGGTTCTCCCACGCCGCGCCGGCATCGTACGAGTGTGTCCTGGCGGGCTTGCCGTTGTGGTCGAAGGTGGTCTTGGAGGCCACCACGACGAGGACGGCGGCGTTTTTCGCCCAGGACTTGTTCTGATCGACCAGCAGATCGAAGAAGAGGTCCCAGTGTTCCGTGCCCCGCCTGGCGAAAATGAAGCGCCAGGGCTGGTTGTTGAAGCTCGACGGCGCCCAGCGCGCCGCCTCGAAGAGGGCCATCAGCTTCTCCTCCTCGATTTCCTCCCCCGACATGGCGCGGGGGGACCAGCGGTTGATGAAAAGCGGCCCCACCGCGTACTGGGGCTTTCTGTAGCGGCTCATCCCTTCCTTGGTCGACATTTTCCCCTCCTTCCACCGGAGCGGCCTCTCAGAAGAGAACCCGAAGAACCGT
>JAUWCW010000102.1 GCA_030609125.1 Candidatus Rokuibacteriota bacterium | reverse complement strand
GCTGTATCTTCTTCGTCTCCCTTCCGAAAGAGGGCCCCGGTCACAACTCCTGACCAGTTAGTCCTCAATGTCCTCGGCGATGACGCCGTAGTTGTTTTCCTGCGGCGGTGTCCCCCGCTTTTCGAGGGAGACGACGCATTCCTCCGGGGCTGAGCCGCCGCTCCGGCTCAGCGATACCAGGTGCCTGACAATCTGCCAGCTCACCTTCCCGCCTTCCGCAAGAGAGGTGATCTCCTCCAGGGCAGACCTGTTGTCATAGGTGCCCTTCCGGTAGGGTCTGGGCGTGATGAGCGCATCGTAGACGTCGCAGGCCGCCACGATCTCCACGTGAGGGTCGGAAAGCCGGATGCCCCCGGGGTAGCCGGTGCCGTCCCGGCGCTCGTGGTGGTCCCTCGCCACGCACGCGGAGAAAGCCGCGGCATCGCCCAGGTAGTAGGTGAGCAGAACAAAACCGGCCGCCGCGTGCTGCTCAAGGAGGCTCCTCTCCGAACGCTGGAGAGGACTGGACTTTTTGAGGACCGGGAGAGGGACACAGATCTTGCCCAGGTCGTGCAGGGGGCCGGCGGCGGCCTCCGGCAGGAACTGGCCCGCCTCCCCCGGAAGGCGGCCGGCAAGGACGCAGGAGAGTGCGAAGACCATGAGGATATGCCGGTAGGTGTAAAAGTCCTGTCTCCGGAAGTGGTCCAGGATTTCCAGGGCCGGCAGGGGCAGCCGCACCGGCTCCATGAGGGTGAAGATCTCCCTGCACTCATCGACTGTGCCGAAGAGACGCCGGTAGGTTCCCTGGCCCATCTGTTTCTCGAGATCGGCCAGAATGCTGCCGTACTCCAGAAGGCCCACCTCCGACCACTGTTCTTTACCGCCCTTTTCCGCCAGAACTTCAAGCGTTTCCGGGCTCAAGTCCGTTCCGGCCTGAAGCAGGCAGAGGCCTTCCAGGGTGTGAACGTCGTGCTGAAGCGTAAGAAATCCGCTCATGGGCCCCTCTTGCGCATATCTTCACGCCTTTCCCCTCCTCCGTCAAGTGGACAATCATTCCCTCTTGCCTGCTCTGCCGGGTCTGGGTATCATGCTCACGTCCGACGAGCCTCCGCCTGGGCTCCCTCCGAGAGGGACAATCAAACAACCAACCGGAGATGCGATGAAAAAAAGACAAGACGAATCGAAGCACATTCCTCTCCCGAAGGAGACGACCGCCTTCTTCTGCGCCACCTGCGGGGCCGTATCGCTTGATCCCGACGGAATCTGTAAGGTCCAGGGCCGCGGCACCAAGGGCGACTGGTGCGGGACCAAGGACCCGACCCCGCCCCGGTCCTGCAAGAACCGGGTCAACAATGCGCGCTGGGTCTGCGACAACTGCGGCAAGGTCTCCGTCAATCCCGGACTCCTCTGCGAACCCCGGGACATGAAGGCCGACGGCTGACAAAACCGGTTCTCACATGAAACTGGTAATCTGCGGGGCCGGCGTCATCGGCTCGAACCTCGGCAGGTATCTCGCCGAGGAGGGCCATGAGGTCAACCTCATCGAGCAGGATGAGAAGGCCGCCAGCCAGGCGAGCGAGAAGCTGGACGTCAAGGTCCTCGTCGGCAGCGCCTCCAACCCGTCCATCCTGGAGCTCGCGGGGGTCGCCGAGGCGGACATGGTCATCGCCGTCACCAACTCGGACCTCTCCAACCTCGCCATCTGCACCCTGGCGGCGGCCTACGGCACGAAGCGCCGTATCGCCCGGGTGCGCAGCATGGGGCTCAACGACGTCATTCACCGCTTCGGCCTGCCCCACTTTCACCTCGACGAGATCATCAACCCCGACGAGGTGGCGGCCCAGGCGATCGCCAAGGTCCTAGCCGCGCCGGGATCCCGGGAAGTGGCCGATTTCGCCGACGACAAGGTGCTGCTCCGCTCCTTCGATATCCCCGCGGGGTCTCCCCTCATCGGGATACGGCTCGAGGACCTGAAGGAACGGGACTTCCCCTGGCCGTTTCTCGTGGTGGCGATCAACCGCAACGGCCGGGTCATCATCCCCCGGGGCGACGACACCGTCAGCGCCGGAGACAGAATCTACGTTCTGCTGCCGAAACCGTCCCTGCCGGAGTTTCTCACTTTCGTCCACCCCGAGGTGAAGCTCCCCCGGAAGGTGATCGTCTACGGGGCCACCAACACCGGGGTGAGCCTTTCCATGAACCTCGTGGACCGGGTGGCGGAGGTCATCCTCCTCGAAGAGGACCGGAAGCTGGCGGAGACGGTGGCGGGCACCCTCAGCCGGGTCCGGGTCATCAGCGGGCCCGCCTCGGAGGCGGACATTCTTCACGAGTGCGGGATCGAGGCCGCCGACGCCTTCGTCGCCGTCTCCGGAAGCGACCACTCCAACCTTGTGAGCGCGGTGCTCGCCAAGAAGATGGGCGCCAAAACAACGGTGATCACCACGAACCAGCCCGAGTACGTCGGCATCGTGGGCGCCCTGGACATCGACGCCGTCATCAACCCCAGGCTCATCGCCACCGACCAGATACTGCGCCTCGTCAGGGGAGGCAGGATCAGCACCGTCGCCACCCTGCCGGAGTGCAAGGCGGAGGTGCTGGAGCTGATCCCCGAGCCCGACTCGCCGGTGACGAAGAAACCCCTCCGCGACCTGAAACTGCCGAAGAAGTGCATCATCGGTGCCATCCACAGGGGCTCGGAAGTCGTTCTCGCTTCCGGCGAAACCCGTATCCAGGCGGGCGAGCAGGTCGTCGTCTTCTGCCACGAGGAGGCGGTGGCGGCCCTGCAGAAGTTCTTCTCCAGGAAAAAGATCTTCTGACCGATGCGCAAGCGTCTGGTATTCAACCTCGCCTTCCGCATCAACATCATGGTCTGCTTCACCATGCTGTGGCCGCTGATGTGGGCCGTCCTCGACGATGCGGGGAGCGCCGAGACCCGGGCCTTCATCGTCACCATTCTGGGCGGAATGCTCCTGAGCTATTTCATGCTGCTGCAGCTTCCCCTGGGCGAGGAGGATTTCTCGCACATCGGCGCCAAGGACGGGCTGGCGGTGGTCGGCATCTCGTGGATAGTCGCTTCCGCCATCGGCGCCTGCCCCTTCTTTCTCAGCGGCGCCACCGCCACCTACACCGACGCGTTCTTCGAAACCGTCAGCGGCTTCACCACCACCGGCGCCAGCATCATGACCGACATAGAGTCCCTTCCCAGAGGGATCCTTTTCTGGCGGAGCCTCACCCACTGGCTGGGGGGAATGGGAATCATCGTACTCTCGGTGGCGCTCCTGCCCTCTCTCGGCAGGGGCGCCTACCAGTTCTACCGTGCGGAGGCCCCGGGCCCGACGGCGGAGAGACTCACTCCCCGCATGACGGAGACGGCCAAGACCCTCTGGGCCGTTTACTTTCTCTTCAGCCTGGCCGAGACGGCCCTGCTCATGGCCGGCGGCATGCCCCTCTTCGACGCCCTCTGCCACACCTTCGGGACCATGGCCACCGGCGGATTCTCCACGAAAAACGCCAGCATGGCCGCCTACGGCCCCTACGTGCAGTGGGTCGTCATCGCCTTCATGTTCATGGCGGGAACAAATTTTCTCCTTCACTACCAGGCAATCCGGGGCAGGCTCGGAGGCTTCTTCAAGAGCGAGGAGTTCCGCACCTATTTCGGGACCATCGCCGGGTGCGTCCTGCTTTTCACCGCCCTTCTGGCTTTTCGCTCCGGCGAACTCAGCGAGAGCGTCTTCCGGGACGCCGCCTTCCAGGTCGTCGCCATCATCACCACCACGGGGTACGTCACGGCCGACTTCAACCTCTGGCCGGCGGTGCTGCAGATGGTCTTGGTCCTCCTCATGTTCATCGGCGGCTGCGCGGGCTCCACGGGGGGAGGCATGAAGATCGTCAGGGTCCACATAGCCGTCAAAACCGGCTACCGCAGCATCGTTCAGGCCATTCTCCCCAACGCCGTTCTCCCGGTGCGAATGGATTCCCGTGCCGTTTCCAACGTGTACATAACGGGAGCCGTCTCGTACTTCGTGATCTACATGGTGCTCTTCGCCCTGGGGACGGTCTTCATGACCGTTTTCGAGTCCGCCGACCTTGTCACCGCATTCTCCGCGTCCGTCGCGTCCCTCTCCAATATCGGTCCCGGGCTCGGCGGAGTGGGGGCGCTGGAGAACTACGCCTGGATCTCTGCGCCGGGGAAGTGGATGCTCTCCTTTCTCATGCTGGCGGGCAGGCTGGAGCTGTACTCGATCCTGGTTCTGCTCCTGCCGCTGACGTGGAGGAAATAGGGGGGCAGTCCCCCAGCCACCTTTCCCGGCTCCGGCGCGATGAGAGAGAATCCTTCCCGCTCAGATCTTCTACGCTACACCCTCTTTCAGATCCCTTCCCTCTTCCTCCTCGGCGCCATGCTCTACCTCCTCCACCGGGGGCTTGGCCTGGCGGCCTGGATCTGCTGGGGAATACTCGCTTTCTGGATCACCAAGGATGTCCTGCTCTTTCCCTTCCTCTGGCGTTCCTACCGCCCCGGGAACCCGGGCGCGGCCGACTCCATGGTCGGTCTGAAGGGAACGGCCAGGGGACCCCTGGCACCTGCCGGGAAAGTCGAGGTGCGGGGAGAGATATGGCACGCCGAGCTCTCTCCCGGCTCATGCCATCTCGATGCCGGCGCCGAAATCAGGATCTCCGCCGTGATGGGCCTGAAACTCGTCGTCGAGCCCGGCGGAGGCGAGGGCGCCGCCGCGGCGGAGTCTACCTCTCGAGAAACTCCCTGACCTTCCGTATCGCCTCCTCGCGGCCGTAGTCGTAGAAAAGGATGTGATCGCTTCCCGGAAGGGCCAGAAACTCCGTACCCTTCCGATCCCGGAAGAGCTCCTCCGTCAGTTCGAATGAAGCCACGCCGTCGTCGGGAGAGGCGATGACCAGGACCGGCATTGAAAGGTCGTCAACACTCTCCCGGGCCATCTCCGCCATTTCCTGCAGCCTCAGAAAAGCCTCGAGGCTGACCGTGTAGGACCCGGGGCGGTAGCGGCGATAGCCCTCCGGGTCTTTGACCTTGCCTTTCCAGGGCTTGGGCACCAGGGGTATGACCGACGAAAGGAGGCGGCTCAGGCCGGTCAGGAAGTCGTCCCCCCAGGCAAGAGAGTAGAAGGGCGAAACAAGGACCAGGCGGTCCACCTGCCCCTGTCCGGCCACGATGGTGGCGAGGGTTGCACCCATTGAAAAGCCCGCAAGATACGGCGGCCGCCCGAAGCGCCTGGTCTCCTCCGCCACCAGGGCTTCGAGCCAGGCAACCCTCTCCTCCGTGCTCCGCTCCCCCCTCTCCAGGGCGGGAGTGCTCGTTGTCTCTCCGGGGAGCACGGGGATCACCAGGCGAAAACCGCTCTCCCTGAGCGACTCGGCAAGGGGCTTTACGTCCAGCGGGCTGCCGCCGAAGCCGTGGAGGATAATGACCGACCGCTGCCGATAAGGGTCAGGGGGGTTGTACTCCTGTGACGAGACGAGCCAGGGATCCTCGACCGCCGCCGCGGCGCCGGCACTGAAAGCCAGAAGCTGCGCTGCCAGAAGGAGCCGGCAAAGAAACACGCCCGGCCTCGCTTCAGGAGGTCTCGACGACCTCGAGATCAAAAACGAGGGTCTTCCCCGCCAGGGGATGGTTGGCGTCCAGGGTCACCGTCTCTTCCTGCAGGGAGACGACCCTGACGGTTGTCACGATACCCGCGGGATTCTTCAGCTGCAGGCGCTGCCCCGCTCTCAACTCGAGATCTTCGGAAAATTTGCTTCTCTCGACCTCGGTTACGAGCTCCGGCCGGTGCGGACCGTACGCCTTTCCGGGAGGAATGGTGACGCGCTTCACGTCTCCGTTCCCCATGCCCTTCAGGGCTTCCTCAAATCCCGCAATCACCCTCTTCCGGCCCAGGGGGACGGTCAGGGGCTCCTTGTCCCGGGAGCTGTCGAAAACCGTCCCGTCCTCGAGCCGGCCGGTGTAGTGCACCTGAACGCGCCTCACCGGAGGGGACGGCTTGCGCTCCGGAGATTCCTTGCTCATCCTATCTCTACTCCCTAGTTCGTCAGCTTGTTCTCGATCTTCGCTGTTTCCCGGAGCGACTCGAGCCGCACCTTGACCGCTTCCGCCACCTTCTTCTCCGTCAGGAAGTCCCTGATCTGCTCCGCAGCCTCTTCCCGGCTGACCGTCTTCGCTTCCTGCTTTTCCTCGACCTTGATGGCATGATAGCCGAACCGGGTCAGGACGGGACCGGAAATCTCCCCGGCCTCAAGGGAGAAAACGGCCTCGTCAAAAGGCGGCACCATCTTTCCCCGCGGGAAAAGACCCAGGTCCCCGCCGCGCGGGGCACTGGGGCCCTGGGAGTACTCCTTGGCCAGCTCGGCGAAATCCGCCCCGCCCCCGGCCTTCTCGATGATCTCCTCGATCTTCTTCTTCGCCTCCGCCTTGGCGGCCTCGTCCGCTTTCGGATCGACCTTGATCAGGATGTGGCGGGCCCGCACCTGCTCCGGCACGGCAAAGTTCTGCTGGTTGCCGGCATAGAATCCGGTGATTTCCTCGTCCGATACGGTCACGCCCGGGGTAACGCCGTCGCGCACCAGGTTGACGACCGAGATGCGGTGCCGGAGAAAATCCGAATAGCTCTCAACGGTGAGCCCGCTTCCCGAGAGGGCCTTCTCGAATTCCTCCTGCGACGGGAACTGCCCCCTCGCCTTGGTCACCTCGGCGCTGACTTGCTCTTCGCCGGCTTCGTGGCCGCCGCTCTTCGCCGCCTGGTAGAGCAATTCCTGGTCAATGAGAAGGTTAAGGAGCTCGAGCCGGAACTCATCCACCTGGCCCGATTTCTCCGCGTGGTTCACGGGGATCCCCTTCTGCCTCAGGAAGGCCGGCCAGCTGCGGTCAAACTCCGCCTTCGTAATGCCCGCGCCGTTGACGGTGGCCACAAGCTCCGGTTCCTGCCCCACCGCCGCCGCTGCTCCGGCGAACAGC
>JAUWCW010000194.1 GCA_030609125.1 Candidatus Rokuibacteriota bacterium | reverse complement strand
CATACCAGCCTCTTTCGTCTTCGTTGTTCGTTGCCCCTTGCCACTATCTTTTTCCCTCGATCACCCTCTCTCCGCCTATTCTCTATCTTTTCTTCTTCCCTTTCTTCACGGTTTTCTTTTGCGCCGCCGGCTTTCTCTTCGGCTTCAGGCGGGCCGCTACGGCGTCGCCTATGCGGGCCGGGTTCTCAACGACTTCAACGCCTGCCGCCTCGAGGGCGGCCCTCTTTTCCGGCCAACCTCCCACCCCCTGGGCGATGATGGCGCCGGCGTGGCCCATTCTCTTGCCCGGCGGGGCCGTGCGGCCCGCCACGAAGGCGAAAACCGGCTTGGAGACGTGCTTTTTGATGAAAGCCGCCGCCTCTTCCTCGGCGCTGCCGCCGATTTCACCGATCATGACGATCGCCTCCGTTCCGCCGTCCTCCTCGAACATCCAGAGGCAGTCCACGAAGGAGGTCCCGATGATGGGGTCTCCGCCGATCCCTATGCAGGTCGACTGGCCGATCTTCCGCTCGCTCAGTTGGTGGACGACTTCGTAGGTGAGGGTGCCGCTGCGGGAGACGACGCCGACCTTTCCCGGCCGGTGGATCGGTCCGGGCATGATGCCCACCTTGGCCTTGCCCGGCGAGATGAGGCCGGGGCAGTTCGGGCCGATCATCCGCGCGCCGCGCCTCGTGACTTCCCGCACGGTGAGCAGCATGTCCTTCAGGGGAATGCCCTCGGTAATGCAGGCGATGAGACGGATGCCCGCTTCCGCCGCTTCGCAGACGGCGTCAGCCGCGAAGGGGGGAGGTACGAAGACCGCCGAGGTGTTGGCGCCGGTTTCGGCCACCGCCTCTTCCAGGCTGTTGAAGACCGGGACGCCCAGGTGCTTCGTGCCGCCCTTGCCGGGAGTGACGCCCGCGACCACTTTCGTGCCGTAGTCCAGCATTCCCCGGGTGTGGAAGCTCCCTTCCTTGCCGGTGATGCCCTGCACCACGACCCGCGTCTTCTTATCTACCAGAATGCTCATTATGCGTTCCCTCCGGCGATGGCCACCGCCCTGGCGGCCGCCGATTCCAGGTCGTCGTCGACGGTGAAGGAGAGACGGGAGCTGTTCAGGATGCGCTTTCCCTCCTCCTGATTGGTTCCGATGAGGCGGACTACGAGGGGAACGTTGGCGCCCGATTGCCTGACCGCTTCCAGGAGGCCGCGGGCGAAGATGTCGCAGCGGAGTATGCCCCCGAAAATGTTGATGAAAATCACCTTTACCGACGGATCGGTAAGAATGAGCTTGAGGGCCCCGGCGATCCGCTCCGCATCGGCGCTGCCGCCGACGTCCAGAAAGTTGGCCGCCTCGCCGCCGAGCAGGTGCAGGATATCCATGGTCGTCATGGCCAGGCCCGCGCCGTTGACGACACAGCCGATGTTCCCGTCCATGCCGACGTAGCTGACTCCGATCCGGGCCGCCTCGGCTTCCACCGGATCCTCCCCCGCGTCATCGGCCAGGTCGCGAATCCGCGGCTGGCGGTAGAGAGCGTTGTCCTCGATGTTCATCTTGGCGTCGAGGGCCACCAGCCGTCCGTCGGTGGTGACCGCTAGGGGGTTGATCTCAAGAAGGTCACAGTCCAGCTCCCGGTAGCAGGCGAGCAGCCTGGCCAGCAGGGCGCCCAGGGCCCTGGCGGGCTCGCGCTCCAGCTTCAGGTTGGCGGCAAGCTTGCGGATCTGGTACGGCCACAGCCCGGCGCCGGGCATGACGGTCTCCCGAAGGATGGCCTTCGGGTCTTTGGCCGCTATCTCCTCGATGTCCATGCCGCCGGCGGCGGAGGCGATGACGGTCTCGCAGGCCGTCGCCCGGTCGGTGGTGACGGCCAGGTACAGCTCCCGGGCGATCGGCACCTGCTCTTCGACGAGCACGGTGGCGACCTCATAGCCCGTTCCGCCGCTCTGGTAGGTGCTGAGCCGTGAACCCAGGATGGTGCGGGCCGCCTCGGCGGCCTTCTTCGGCGTGGAGGCGAGCTTGATGCCCCCGGCCTTGCCCCGCCCTCCCGCGAGAACCTGGGCCTTGACGACGACGGCGCCGCCGAGGTCCCTGGCTATGCTCCTCGCGTCGGTGGCGGAGGAGATGGCCTGACCCTTCGGGACGGCTATCCCGTTCTCCCCCAGGAATTCCTTGGCCTGATATTCGTGTATTTTCATCGTCTACCTCTGCAGGTCCTGGTTTAGCCCCCCCCTCACGCCGTCTTGCGCGCGTAGAGGAGTGAGCCGCCGGCGCGGATGACCGCAAGGTCTCTTTCGCCGAGTCCGTGTGTCAGGGGGATCTTCTCCTTGCCCTTGATGAGCGTCGCCCCCTTTTCGAGTCTTGAAAGATCGAGCGTCACCTTGTCTCCCTGCTCGACGCGGTCGTAGTCTTCCTCGTTGACGAAGACGAGGGGCACGATCCCGAAGTTGACCAGGTTGGCCTGGTGAATCCGGGCGAAGGACTTGGTGATCACCGCCTTCACCCCGAGGTGCATCGGCGCCAGGGCTGCGTGCTCCCGGCTGGATCCCTGCCCGTAGTTGTTGCCGCCCACCACGAAGCCCGTTCCGGCCTGCCTGGCCCGCTGCGGGAAGGTGGGGTCCACGGTCTCGAAGACGTACTCCGAGATGGCGGGGACGTTGGAGCGCAGGGGGAGGATCTTGGCGCCGGCGGGCATGATGTGATCGGTGGTGATATTGTCCCCCACCTTGAGGAGCACCTCGCCGGTTATCTTCCCGGCCAGGGCCTGTCCTTTCGGCAGGGGCTTGATGTTCGGCCCGCGGACGATCTCGACGTCCTTGCCCTTCTTCGCCGGGGGGATGATCATGTTGTCGTTGATGGGGTAGACCCGCGGCGCCCGTATCTGCGGCTCCTTGCCGAGGGTGCGGGGATCGGTGATCTCTCCGGTGAGCGCCGAGGCGGCCGCCACGGCGGGGCTGACGAGGTAGACGTCGGCGTCCTTGGTGCCGCTGCGGCCCTTGAAGTTCCTGTTGAAGGTTCTCAGGGAGACCCCCGCCGAAGGGGGAGAGAACCCCATGCCGATGCAGGGGCCGCAGGCGTTCTCGAGGATCCTCGCGCCGGCGTCGATGAGGGACGCCAGGGCGCCGTTCCTGGAGACCATGGTCAGCACCTGTCGGGATCCGGGGCTGATGGAGAGCCCCACATTGGGGTGGATTCTCTTGCCCTTGAGGATGGCCGCCGCCGTCATCAGGTCCCGGTACGAGGAGTTGGTGCAGCTGCCGATGCAGACCTGGTTGATGGGAGTACCCTCCACTTCCACCATGGTCTTCACGTTGTCCGGGCTGTGGGGGGCGGCCACCAGCGGCTGGACGTCGCGCAGGTCGAGAGTGATCACCTTGTGGTAGGCCTCCTTGATCCCGGAAGGAAGCTTCTTCCACGATTTTAACCGCTTTTGAGCTCGCAGGAAGGCCTTGGTCACGTCGTCGCTGGGGAAGATGGACGTAGTCGCTCCCAGCTCGGCCCCCATGTTGGTGATAACGGCGCGCTCCGGCACGGAGAGGCTCTGCACCCCGCCGCCGAAGTACTCCATTACCTTTCCGACACCTCCCTTGACGGTGAGCCGCCGGAGCAGCTCGAGAATGACGTCTTTGGCGCCCACCCAGGGGGGGAGGGATCCTTTCAGGTGCACGCCGATCACTTCCGGCGCGTTGAGGTTGAAGGGTTTGCCGGCCATGGCGAGGGCGACGTCAAGCCCCCCGGCGCCAATGGCGATCATGCCGATTCCGCCCTGTGTGGGTGTGTGGCTGTCAGACCCGAGAAGCGTGCCGCCGGGAACACCGAAGCGCTCCAGGTGAACCTGGTGACAGATGCCGTTGCCGGCCCGCGACAGGTAGATGCCGTACCTGGTCGCTATCGACTGCAGGTAGCGGTGGTCGTCGGCGTTCATGAACCCGCTCTGGAGGGTGTTGTGGTCGATGTAGCTCACGGAGAGCCTGGTCTTGACCCGCTCCACGCCGAGAGACTCGAACTGAAGGTAGGCCATGGTGCCCGTTGCGTCCTGCGTCAGGGTCTGGTCCACCTTGACGGAGATCTTCTCACCCGGACTCAGCGTTCCCGAAACGAGGTGGTTTTTCAGAATGCGATACGTCAGGGACTCCTTTTCCGCCATGTCGCTCCTCCCGCCGGCTTGCGCCTGTGCTTTTTTCGCCTGAAAACAACTCTGCTGAAAAAAAGTGCTTGCTGCTGACCTGACGAGAGAGCAATTCCCGTACCAGATGATCGAGGGGTGGGCCGCCAACCGTACAAGTCTCTGCAAAATATAGTCTTAAAGATACACGAAAAATCTCAAATGTCCATAGTTATTGACCAATAACTTGAAAAAAACAGAACTATGTGAGCCAATAATGGCCCATATCTGAGGCAAGAATGCTTGTTTTTGCCATAATTTGTTGATTTGTCAGTAATATCTCGTGTGTGCCATATGTGGCACATGTATGACACGGTTTTCTGAAATACACCTATGTAACTTGAAAAAAGAGTTTCCGGCCCTGTCTCTCTCGCCGGTATCGGGTGTAGACGGGGCGGAAATCCGGAAAATGTATTATGATGTCCTTGGAGCCGCGGGCCGCCTGTTGAAGCGGTCCCCGCGCCGGGCGCCGTCGGGGCGCGCGAGGGGAGTGTGATGGAGACGAAGATCAAGAAGATCGTCC
>JAUWCW010000090.1 GCA_030609125.1 Candidatus Rokuibacteriota bacterium | reverse complement strand
CCGCCGTCTCCTCGTCCTCCACGGAATCGAAAAAGCCGAAGTGGCCCGTTCGCCCGCCGTGGATTTCATTGAAGTGGTGATCGATGTGGGCGCTGACGCGGCCGACGGTCTCGCCGCCGCGGGAGGAGGCGAGAAAGAAGGCGGCTTCGGCGTGGGAGAAAAAGGGGTTCTTCGAGGGGTTGAAGAAACTTTTCCTTTCCATGTCGAGATGGGGAACGAAGGAGGGGGAAGAACGGTAGAGACGGCGGGGGAATCTGATGAACTCGGCGAGGCCGCGCCGGCTGTCGACGCGCCGGACGACGCTAGATGACATCCAGTTCTTTTCCCGTTTTCTCCATCTTCTCGAGAGCGAAGTCCACCTGCGCGGCACTATGGCTGGCCATGAGGCTGATGCGTATGAGACAGTCGCCTTCCGGGACGGCCGGGGCGACCACGGGATTGACGAAGACGCCTTCTTCGTGAAGAAGGGCGCACATCCTGAAGGTCGTGAGAGTGTCGCCGACCCGCACGGCGATGATGGGCGTCTCGGAAGACCCCGTGTCGAAACCGAGGGAGTGCAGGCCGGCCTGCATGCGGTGGGTGTTTTCCCAGAGCTGCTCGATTCTCTCCGGTTCCCGTTTCATGATCGTCAGCGCGGCCTGGGCGGCGGCGACGTTGGACGGGGAAATGCTGGCGCTGAACATCAGCGTCCGCGAGTTGTGCATCAGAAACTCGATGGTGTCATCGTCGGAGGCGATGAATCCGCCCAGGGAGGCCAGGGACTTGCTGAAGGTTCCCATGATGATCTTCACGTCGCCGGAGAGGCCGAAATGATCGGAAGTCCCGGCGCCGTTGCGGCCGAGGACACCGATGCCGTGGGCGTCGTCGACCATGATCTCAGCGTCGTACTCGGAGCACAGACCCGCTATGGCGGGCAGTCTGGCGATGTCTCCTTCCATGCTGAAAACGCCGTCGACGACGATCAGCTTCTTCTTGTCCAGGGGGATACGCTCCAGAACACTCCTGAGGTCGTCCATGTCATTGTGACGGAAGCGCATCTTCTTCCCCAGGCTGAGACGGCAGCCGTCTATGATGCTGGCGTGATCGAGCTTGTCGGTGATGACGTAGTCGCTCTTGCCCACGAGGACAGAAATAGTTCCGGAGTTGGCGTGGAAGCCCGTGGAGAAGACCAGGGCTTTGGGCTTGCCGACCAGGTCGGCGAGTTCCTCTTCCAGTTCCCGGTGGATATCGAGGTTGCCGTTGAGAAATCGTGATCCCGAGCAGCCGGTGCCGTATTTTTCGATGGCCCGCACAGCCGCCCTCTTGACCTCCGGGTGGTCCGTGAGGCCCAGGTAGCTGTTGGAGCCGAGCATCAGGAGCCTGCTGCCGTCGATGGTGACCATGTTGTCCCGGGTGCCGCTGATTTCCCGGAAGTAGGGATAGATCCCCATGGCCTTGACGTCCCGGACGTCTTCGAGATTCCTGTGGGAGAGCTCCCTGCTCTTGATCGTTGACCCTTCGCTCATTATAAACCCTTGATTATTCAGCCGGTACAGTCCGCCGAGAAATCATATTATACGGGTTCACCCGGCCACTTTCAACCACTTATATCGGTATAGGTGCTTGCCCACAGTGCCGGCCGCAGGGACATGGCAGGCGGGCTGTCCCGCACCGCCGTCTGATTGACTCATTCCTGGCGATACGGTATGTAGTTCGCAATGTTTGCATACATCGTCAGGCGTATTCTCCTTATTTTTCCAACTCTGCTCGGAATCATGGTGGTCAACTTTCTCGTTATCCAGGCGGCCCCGGGCGGGCCGGTGGAACAGATGATCGCCCGGATCAAGGGGGCCGGCGTTCACCACGCCGGGCGGGTGAGCGGGGCGGGGCAGGGGGACATCGCCGGCACGGGAGCGGCTCCGGCGGCGGGCCGTTCCGAATCGGCCGGAGTATACCGGGGAGCGCGGGGCCTCGATCCGGAGTTGATTCGGGAGATCGAGCGCCGGTTCGGCTTCGACCGTCCTGCCCACGAGCGCCTTCTTCACATGATCCGCAGCTACGCGGTTTTCGACTTCGGCGAGAGCTTCTACCGTGACAGGAGCGTGATCGACCTGGTGCTGGACAAGATGCCCGTGTCGATCTCTCTCGGGCTCTGGACCACTCTTCTCGTCTACCTCATATCCATACCCCTGGGGATCGCCAAGGCCGTCAGGGACGGCTCGCGCTTCGACGTCTGGACGAGCACGGTGGTGATACTGGGCAACGCCATTCCCGGATTTCTATTCGCTATTCTCCTGATCGTGCTCTTCGCCGGAGGGAGGTACCTGGACTGGTTTCCCCTGCGGGGTCTCGTTTCGGACAACTGGTCCCAGCTGAGCCGGCCCATGAAACTGGTCGACTATTTCTGGCACATCACCCTCCCGGTGCTCTCCATGGTCATCGGAGGTTTCGCGGGCCTGACGATGCTGACAAAGAACTCCTTCCTCGAGGAGATCCCCAGGCAGTACGTGGTCACCGCCCGGTCGAAGGGGCTCTCGGAAAGGCGCGTCCTCTACGGGCACGTCTTCCGCAACGCCATGCTCATCGTCATAGCCGGCTTTCCCGGGGCCTTCATGGGAATCCTCTTCACCGGGTCTCTCCTGACGGAGATCATCTTCTCCCTGGACGGCCTGGGGCTGCTCGGTTTCGAGGCGGCCGTGGGGAGGGACTATCCGGTGATGTTCGGCACACTCTACATATTCACCCTCATGGGACTGCTGCTCAACGTGGTGAGCGATCTGATGTACCACATCGTCGATCCCAGAATAACCTTTGAAGGCCACGGGGGGGGCTGATGAACCTCTCACCCCTGGCACGGCGGCGGCTGGCCGGCTTCCAGGCGAACAGGCGGGGATACTGGTCCCTCTGGATCTTTCTCGGTCTCTTCCTTTTCAGCCTGGGCGCCGAACTGGTGGCCAACGACAGGCCCCTCCTCGTGAGGTTCGAGGGCCGCACCTACTTCCCTGTTTTCAGGGATTACCCCGAAACGGTTTTCGGGGGCTTCCTGGAGAGCGCAGCGGACTACCGGGATCCGGAAGTGCGGGAGATGATCGAAGAGAGAGGGTGGATCCTCTGGCCTCCTGTCCCCTTCAGTTACGACACGATAAACTACAACCTCGCGGTGCCGGCGCCGTCGCCGCCGACCGCCGAGAACTGGCTCGGCACGGACGACCAGGGAAGGGACGTGACGGCACGGCTGATCTACGGTTTCCGGATCTCCGTCCTCTTCGGGCTGACCCTGACGCTCTTCAGCTCCATAGTCGGCGTGGCGGCCGGGGCCGTCCAGGGGTATTTCGGGGGGGCCGTCGACCTGCTCTTTCAGCGCTTCATCGAGATCTGGTCCGGCCTGCCCGTGCTCTACCTGCTCATCATTCTGGCCAGCGTGGTGGAGCCGAACTTCTGGTGGCTGCTGGGCCTGATGCTGCTCTTCTCGTGGATGGGGCTGGTGGGGGTCGTGCGGGCGGAATTTCTCCGGGTGAGAAACTTCGATTATGTCCGCGCCGCCCGCGCCCTCGGCGTCGGAGACCGGGTGATCATGATCCGCCACATACTGCCCAACGCCATGGTCGCCACCCTGACCTTCCTGCCCTTCATCCTCAACAGCTCCATAACGACCCTGACGGCGCTGGACTTTCTCGGTTTCGGGCTGCCGCCGGGCTCGCCTTCCCTCGGTGAGCTTCTGAACCAGGGAAAGTCCAACCTCCACGCCCCCTGGCTCGGGATCGCCGCCTTCACGGTCCTGGCGGTCACCCTGAGCCTTCTCATCTTCATAGGCGAGGCGGTCCGGGACGCCTTCGATCCGAGAAGAACATGAATGACAGTGCCGTGAGCGCGAGGGAGGGGGGGCCGGGGGAGAAGGCGGCTCCCTGGCTGATACGGATCCGGGACCTGCACGTCTCCTTCGACAGGGGGGGCCGGGAGGTGAAGGCGGTCCGCGGTCTCTCCCTGGACATTGCGCCCGGCGAGACGGTGGGGCTGGTGGGAGAGAGCGGCTCGGGCAAGTCCGTAACGGCCCTCTCGATGCTGCAGCTGCTGCCCTACCCCATGGCGCACCACCCCGGGGGGAGCATACGGTTTCGCTCACCTCGGAGCGGCTGGGGCTCGGGGCCGGAAGGCGTGGAGCTTCTCGGCTCCCCGGAGAAGAGGATCCGTTCCGTCAGGGGAGACCGGATAGCCATGATCTTCCAGGAGCCTCTCAGCTCCCTGAACCCGCTGCACTCCATCGAAAAGCAGATTGGAGAGGTGCTCCTCACCCACCGGAACCTGCGGAGACGGCAGGTTCGCGAGCGGACCGGAGAGCTGCTGCGGATGGTGAGGCTTCCGGAGGCGTCTGAGCGCCTCTCCGCCCTGCCGCACGAGTTCTCCGGAGGCCAGCAGCAGCGGGTGATGATAGCCATGGCCCTTGCCAACGAGCCGGACCTTCTCATCGCCGATGAACCGACGACGGCCCTTGACGTGACAGTGCAGGCGCAGATCCTGGCGCTCCTGAAGGAACTGCAGCGGAAGCTCGGCATGGCCCTTCTGCTGATTACCCACGATCTGGGAGTGGTGAGGAAGATGACCGAGAGGGTCTACGTCATGCGCGAGGGGAAAGTAGTCGAGCAGGGGCCGACGGGGGAGGTCTTTGCCGGTCCCCGCCACGAGTACACCAGGCATCTCATCGACGCCGAGCCGAAGGGAGAGCCTCTCAGGGCGGCCGCCGGGGCCCCCGTGGTGGTGGAGGCCGATTCTCTGCGGGTCTGGTATCCGCTGAAGAAGGGCGTGATCAGGAGGGTCGTGGGCTACGTCAAGGCCGTGGACGGCGTGAGCCTGAGGGTTCGGGAGGGACAGACCCTGGGCATCGTGGGGGAGAGCGGCTCGGGCAAGTCCACGCTGGGACGCGCACTCCTGCGGCTGGAAAAAGCCGAGGGCCCTGTCATTTTCGCCGGCGAGCCTCTTCATGAGATGAGCAAGGCCGCGGTGCGGAGGCTGCGGTCGCAGATGCAGATCGTCTTTCAGGACCCCTTCGGCTCTCTCAGCCCGCGCCTTTCGGTGCGAAGGATCGTCGGTGAAGGGCTGGGGGTCTTCAGAAAGGATCTGACGGAAGGGGAGCGGGCGGATCTGGTTGCGAGGGTGCTGGAGGAGGTAGGGCTGGAGGCGGGGATGGGAGAGCGCTACCCCCACGAGTTCTCCGGCGGACAGAGGCAGCGAATAGCCATAGCCAGAGCCCTGGTTCTCAAGCCGCGCTTCATCGTGCTCGACGAGCCCACCTCGGCACTGGACATGTCCGTCCAGGCCCAGATTGTGGACCTGCTGAGGGAGCTTCAGCGCCGGCACGACCTGGCCTATCTTTTCATAAGTCACGATCTGAAGGTGGTTCGCGCCCTCGCCCACCACGTGGCGGTGATGAAGGAGGGGCGGGTGGTCGAGGAAGGCCCGGCGGAGCAGATCTTCCTGCAACCCGGACGGGACTACACACGCAGGCTGGTGAGCGCCGCCTTTGCGCTGGAAGTGTGAGTGGCGTGGGAAGGCGCTGTCGACGGAGGTGGAGGGGGGCTTGACAAGGGGGACACAATATAGAATGATTATCAAAAGCGAATACTTCTAATATAGGTTGATTATGAACTATCGTCAGACACCGCAGCGAATGGCAATCATGAAAGTGCTGGAGAACAACCGGGAGCACCCGTCCGTCGAAGAGATTCACATTGAAGTCCGGGAGAGTTTTCCCACCATGTCGCTGGCGACGGTCTACAACACCCTGGAGATGCTGAGGCGGCAGGGAGAGGTCCGGAGGCTTTCCATCGATCCCGCCAGGAGGCGATACGATCCCGACACGTCAGCTCACCACCACCTGCTCTGCACGGAGTGCGGGCGTATCGTCGATATCGATCGGAGCTTTGACCTTGATCTTGGCGACGGGGAGAGAGAGGGGTTTGAAATTACCGGGAACCATGTGGAGTTCACCGGGCGGTGTCCCGAATGTCGGAAGAAGGAGGTGGTAACATTGGCGGACCCGGCCTGCGGGGCGAGCGGAACCATGGAAAAGCAGGGGTAGAACCCTGCCGGAATTTGTGTTCAACGGGGATCGGAAAAAGGAGAGCATGATGGGAAAAACCGAAAAGAACCTCAGGGAGGCCTTCGCGGGCGAGTCGCAGGCCAACCGGAAGTACCTGGCGTTCGCCAGGAAATCCGACGAGGAGGGGCACGCCCAGGTGGCGAAGCTCTTTCGAGCCGCCGCCTTCGCCGAGACCGTCCATGCCCATAGCCACCTGCGCGTGCTTGGCGGCGTGAAAGACACGGAGCAGAACCTGAAAGAGGCTATCGGCGGAGAGACGCACGAATTCACGAACATGTACCCGCAGATGATCAGCGACGCGAAGGCGGAAGGCAACACGAAGGCCGAAAGGACATTCGAATTTGCCAACGCCGTGGAGAAGATTCACGCCGAGCTCTACCAGAAGGCCCTGGCCGACCTGGGGAGCAACGAGACGACGGACTATCACGTGTGCACGGTCTGCGGCAACACCGTCGAGGGAGAGCCGCCCGAGAAGTGCCCCATCTGCAAGGCCCCCAGGACGGCTTTCGAAAAGGTCGAATAAGCGGCGGCAGATGATCCACTCCGGCATATCCGGCCACGGCATATCCCACGCACGGTCCGCGTCGCGTGACGGGCCGGCGGGAATCCGGCTCCTGACGTACAACATACACAAGTGCATCGGCGGGCTGGACCGGCTCTATCGTCCGGAGAGGATCCAGGCAGCCATCCGCCACTACGATCCCGACATCCTCCTCCTGCAGGAGGTCGATGACGATGTGAGGAGGTCCAACCGTGACCGCCAGGTTGACCTCCTGGGGGGGCTCGTCGGCCTGCGGCACAGGACCTACTTCCCGAACGTGAGGGTGCGGGGAGGCGGCGTCTACGGCAACGCTATCCTGAGCCGGCTGCCGATACAGGAGACGCGGAACATCGACCTCACCGTGCCGCGGAGAAAAAGACGGAGCGTTCTGCATGCCAGCTTTCGCGTTCCCCTGGCCCGCAAGGGGAAGGCGCGGACGGTTCACGTTTTCAACCTTCACCTCGGGCTCTCCGGCAGGGAGCGTGAGCGCCAGTTCAGGAGGTTCCTCGACAGCCACCCCTTTGTCGGGCTCCACCAGAGCAGCCCCATTATCGTGGCGGGGGATTTCAACGACCTGTGGGGGACGCTGGGGAAGAAACTCCTCGAGCCGGCGGGCTTTCGCGGGCTGGCGCGGCCGATCAGGACCTTCCCGGCATACGCTCCCGTCCGTGCGCTCGACGCCGTGTACGTGCGGGGGGAAATACGCATCAAGAGCATCTTCCGGTCGCAGTTGCGTGTGGCCAGGCACGCCTCGGACCATTTGCCGCTCTTTGCCCAGATCGAGTTT
>JAUWCW010000338.1 GCA_030609125.1 Candidatus Rokuibacteriota bacterium | reverse complement strand
CCGGTTTCCGCACCTCGCCCTTCAGCGAAACCTCTCCCTCGAGCTCCCCGCGGAGGCGCCGCAGCTTCGGAACCGCCTTGCTCGCCCAGCTGATGTCGGGGGATGAAACCCTTCCCTCGACGTCGATCTCTCCCTGCAGGGCGGAGGCCTCTCCCCGGATGAGGCCCGCCACCGTGGGCGCCCCGGACCAGGAGCCGCCGGCCTCCAAGCTCAGCTGCGGCGACTCGAGACGAATCTCCTGAAAATCGACTTCTCCGCCGGAGATGGAGAGGGAAAGATCGGCGTCGATGGGGCCGGGGGGGGCCGGCTCGAAACCGTCGGGGGGCTCGATCTTCCGAAGCTTCATCTGAAGGTCACCGACAAGCTTTTCCCAGGTGCCGCCGACCCGGAGCGTCCCCTCGGCGCCCCCCCCGACAGCGAACCGGGACGGCAGGAGAAACGCTATCGACTTCAGGTCATCGATGGCGAGGCTCCCGTCGAGTGAGATCTCCCCCGGACGGAACGGATCGTCCCCAAGCGGGTCGAAGGGGACCGTCCCCGTCACCTCCAGGCTGCGGCCCTCCCCCGCGGTCCACCTGAAGGTCTTCACCCGGATGACGTCCCCCGCGTACTCCGCCTCCACCTCCCCCGCCAGGGAGACGGCTGCGCCTTTCCCGAGGATCTCGTCCACCGACCCGGAAATGGCAAGGCGGGGCTCAGCCGGAGTCCCCTCGGCGATGAAGACCAGGTTCGCGCCGCGGAAGGAAAAGCGGTCGCCGACGAACTCCTCAAGCCAGCCCTCGCCGGAGAGGCCCGACGCCTCGAGAACCAGCCTGGAGTCTCCCTCGGGCGTGAACTTCCCGTCCAGGCTCAGACTTCCCTCGGGCCCGCGCAGAACGAACTCCGTGACACTCAGGCCATCCTCTCCGGACCAGATGATGCGCGCCGGCCCTTCCAGCGCCACCGTCAAATCGCCTCGCGTGAACCTCAAGGCCTCGACCGTTACTTCCGGCGACGAGAGCGTTCCCTCAACGGCCATCGCGCCGTCGATGCTGCCAAGGGCCCCCCATTCTTCCGGAACCGCCTCCCCCGCCAGAGCCGCGATGTCCTGAATGGCGACTTCCAGCCTGACACCGTCCAGGCGGCGCTCTCCGATCAGGAACTTCCCGCTCCCCGTCACCCGGTCTTCGCCCCGGACGACCTCCAGGGTTTCGATCCGCACCTCGCGGGATTCCGCCTCCAGCCTGACGGAGGCGTCTCCGATGGAGATATTCTTGAAGGACAAACCTGCGGCGTGAAATACGGCCTGGCCTCGCGGATCATCGAGGGTCCCTCCCACCTCCACCTTCCCGTCGAGAGAGCCGCCGACATCCGGAAGGGAAAGGAGCGCTCCCAGCCGCTCGAGATCGGGGAGCGCGACGTTGAGCGTGCCGCGGAAGGAGGTGGTTCCCAGGGGGGCCGCCGTGTCGGGAAGAGCAACCTCCCAGCCTTCCAGTGAAATCTCCCCGCCAGCCGCCTCCAGCCTTCCCGAGGGAACGCTGAATTTCCCCTCGCCGGCACTTCCGCTCAATTCGATGAGGTGGGCCGGAATCTCAGCGCCCTCACCACGCCTTTCCACACCAAGCATGGCGAGAGCCGCCGGCAGATCGGTGAGGCGCACCGAAAACTCCCCCTTCAGGGCCCCGAGAAGTTCGCGCCACCTCCCGGACATGAGGTCGTCCGAAGGGGCCGACAGACCCTGCAGCGAAAGCTCGTTGGCGCCCTCACTCTGCCTGAGGCTCCCGAACCGCACGGTGACAGTCCGGGAGTCGCCCTCCACCTCGAGCGACACGTCGCCAATGGCGTGCTTACCGACGGAGAGGCCGTCAACAGAGGCTTGTATCGTCCCCTCCGGGGAAACGATGACTCCCGCGAGGTGAAGACTACCGCGCATGGCCCCCTGGAGGACCGGGAGGGGAAAGATGGCCGAGATGACCCCGAGATCGGCAATGTCCACCTTCAGGTCCGCCAGGATCGACGTCTCCTTCCATCCCTCCTCATCTCCGGGAAAGCTAACCTCCACACCTTCGACCGCAACATCCCCCCCTTCCGTGCGCAGCCCTCCGGACGCCACGGAGAGCTTCCGGTCCGCCACACTCCCTTTGAGGTTCAGACTGTGCTCCGGCGCCGGGAGTCGGGCGGGGGGCACCTCCAGGCCCCAGATGGCAAGAAAGGCCGGAATATCTTCACTCTCGAGGATCACATCACCCGAGATGCCGCCAAGCAGCCCCTTCCAGTCTCCGGCGAGGGCTTTTTCGACGGGAACACCGACTTCCCGGAGCGTGACCGTTGAGGATCCGGTCCGGACATCGAGCTCTTCGACAACAGCCACACCGTTTACCAGGTTCGCCGCAAACGCCGCACGGTCGATTGAAATCCCCTTCACCGATCCCCCGCCCCACACCGCATCGAGACTCCCTTCCGCCCCGAGCTTCAGTGACGGCGCGATCCGCATCCGGGATTGCAGGTCGACGATTCCCTGCAGTCCCAGGTCGGGGAGAAGGACCACCTCGGAAAGACGCGAGATGTCCACCCCTTCGGCCTCGGTCTCGACCGAAACGACCCCTTCCGATTTCTCCCCCTGAACGGCAAGCGATCCGTCGAACAGTTGAAGGGACGCGGAGAAGGAGAACGAGTCCGGCAGTCCCGTCAGGACGAGTCGGCCGTCGTCGGTCACCCTCTTTCCATCGACCGCCAGTGCTCTCAGGCGCACCTCATCCCGCGAGTAGGAAAACCCCGCGGCAACGGAGAACTGTTTCCTGACAAGCATCGGGTGGGGTGCGTCGACCCTCTCCACCCTGAGACTGATGTCCGTCGACCCCTTCCCGGCCGGGGTGGTTTGGAGAGAAATCCCGGTGGCTCCGGCGAAGAAATCGACTCCATGGACGGACAGGGAT
>JAUWCW010000294.1 GCA_030609125.1 Candidatus Rokuibacteriota bacterium | reverse complement strand
TTTTCCGCCCCTTCCCGGTAGCGGTTGAGGTTCGGCATGGTGACCATCGGGTTCGTCACCTGGACCCACATGAAGCGGATGTCTCCCCGGTCGAGAGCGCGGAACATCTCCACGGTGTGGTAGGTCGGCTTCGGGTCGATGTTCTCCACCGGGACGTTCCAGATCTTCGCCGCCATCTTGCGCGCCTTCTCTTTCATGACGACCCCGTGCGGGAGCTTGTGCGTCAGTGTGCCGACCTCCCTGACCGTCCCGCAGGCGCTCGGCTGGCCGGTGAGGGAAAAGGGGCTGTTGCCGGGTGAGGATATCTTGCCGACGAGCAGGTGGATGTTGTAGACGAGGTTGTTGATCCAGGTGCCGCGGGTGTGCTGGTTCATCCCCATGGTCCAGAAGGAAATCACCTTCTTCGAGGGATCGCCGTAGAGGGCGGCCATGTACCTGATGTCCTTGGCCGGGACGCCGGAGATCCTCTCCACCTTCTCCGGAGTGTAGTCCTTCAGGAACTCCCTGTACTCCTCGAAAGAGGCGTTTTTCGGTTCGTCCTTGAACTTGAAGTGGTCCTCCGTCCCGTAGCCGATATTGGTCTTGCCGCTGTGGAAGGAGACGTGGCTCTTGAGGAAATCCTCGTTCACCCAGCCGTTGCGTATGATCTCGTAGCAGATGGCGTTCGCCACCGCCAGGTCCGTCTGGGGCTTGAAGATGACCGTCTTGTCCGCGGCCTGGCTGGTGCGGGTCCGGCGGGTGGCGAAGTCGATGATCTGGCCGTTCTTCCTGTTCCGATTGCCGAGAACCCGGGAAAAGAGCACCGGGTGCATCTCGGCCATGTTGTTGCCCCAGGTGATGAAGACGTCGGCGTGGTCGATGTCGGCGTAGCAGCCCATCGGCTCGTCGAGGCCGAAGGTCGTCAGAAAGCCGGTGACGGCGCTGGCCATGCAGAGGCGGGCGTTGGCCTCGACGTTGTTCGTGCCAAGGCACCCCTTGAAGAGCTTCGAGGCGGCGTAGCCGTCGGGGATCGTCCACTGCCCCGAGCCGTAGATCGACACGCTGTCCTTGCCGTGGGCCTTGATGGTCTCCTGCATTTTGGCCGCCACGAGGTCGAGGGCCTCGCCGATGGGAACCTCCACGAGCTTGCCGTTCTTTCGGACCATGGCCTTGCGGAGGCGGTCCTTGCCGTAAAGGATCTGGATCGAGTGGTAGCCCTTGACGCAGCAGAGACCCTTGTTGACCGAGCTGTTCGGGTCACCTTTGACGGCGACGGCACGCGAGCCGGAGACCCCGACCATCAGGCCGCACCCCACTCCGCAGAAGCGGCATGGCGTCTTCTGCCATCCGATCCTGCCCGAAGAGGGGTCCAATTCCTTCCAGGCGCTGAAGGTTATCCCGGGAAAGAGAACCGCCGCCGCCGCTATCGCGCTGTTGACCGCTGCCGACTTGATGAACGTTCGTCTCGTGATTTCCATACCCCACCCCTGTCGTTTTATAGGCCCCAATATGCACACCTGCCCATATATCACTCACCTTTTTCAGGATCGACGGTTTTCGCATCCACATGGCCGAAGGTCATGTTCAGACATTGAAGGGAGCTCAAACCCTTGAGCCTTTCCTGGAGCTCTTGCTCCGCTTCCTGGTCAGGCGTGTCGGTAACGAGCACCAGCACCTCTTCGTTGTCCGAGGGGACGACCTCGCAGTGTTCTATCCGACCCAGCTGCCGGAGAAGGTCCTCTTTCGCCCCCGGCATCGGCTGCGCCAGGTAACTGAAAACGGGCATCTTTGTCTCCTGAACAGTGGCTGATCGTTGTGAATGTAACTGTATAAATCTAATCTAAACAATAATAACCACCTGTCAATGCAAATCCCCCCTGCAAATCCCCCTCAATCCCCCTTTGCCAAAGGGGGAAGTGCGCTTGTGCCCATCTTTCGGTAGGGGGCAAGTCCCTCAGTCTCCCCTCTCCATCGCCTTCTCCAGCGCCGCCCTGTAAGAGCGGCTGCGCGGTCTCAGGGACACAGCCCGGCGGTAGTGTTGCTGAGCCCCCTCGATGTCGTGCATCTTCTCCGCCATCCTTCCCATTACGAAGTGGACGTGGGCGTCACGGGGATCAGCGGCCGCCGCGAGCGACAACTGCCTGAGGGCCTCCTCGGGCTCACCGAAGCGGGAGAGCCTCATCCCGTATCCTCTCCGGTAGGCGACACTCTCCGGTTCCCGCCGCAGGGCGCCCAGATAGAGGTCGTTCGCCGTGTCCCACATCTCCTTGCCGAGAGCCGCGGCCTCCTCCGCCGCCCGATACATGATCTCCGCGTCCTCCGGGTTCGAGGAGAGGTAGCGCGTCAGCACCTCGAAGGCGTCGCCGTGCCTTTTCCTGCGCCGCAGCGCCGCCGCCGCCGCAAGGTGGTATTCCCCGGGAGATGCCGACCTCGACGCCTCCTGCCACCAGGTCGCCTCGTCGTTCTCCCAGCGCCCGGATTCCAGAAGATGCACAACGGCTGCCGTCAGCGCGGGGGCGCCCAGATCCCGGACGATGGCCGGGAGAAACTCCTCGTCGGGGTGGGCTTCCGCCGGCGCCCGCAGTATTTCACCCGGCTTCCCGGGGTCGTGGCGGAGGGCCTGTCGAAAGGCGTGGATCGTCTCGTCCCGGTAAAGCTCCCGCCCGTCCTCGTCGGCCCAGTTTCTCACTTCGCCCACGTAGACCCGCAGCGCCAGGTCGGCATACGACCTCCAGAGGCCGCCGTCGGTCGGATCGAGGGCCACCGCCCGCCGGCACTCCCCCAGAACGTCCTCCACGCCCTCTCTCCCCCGCACCTCTTCTTCCGCCGCGGCCGTGTAGGCGAGGACCATGTGGATGTAGCCCTGCATCGGGTTGATGCGCACGGCCTCCGAGGCGTACCGGCGCACCTCGTCCCACTCACGTCGATAGAAGGCCATCTTCGCAAGGGCCACCGCCGCCTCGTCCCTTCCCCTGCGGAGGGCCTTTTCGTACAGCCCCCGTGCCCCGTTGATATTGCCTCTGGCCTGCTCCGTCCGCGCCTCTTCCAGAATCCTTCCGCCGCGCCAGTCTCTCACCGCCACCGTGGAGCTGAAGACGAGAAGACCCGCCGCCGCGACGGCGCTGAAAATCTTTTGGAAACCTTTCATCTTGACCATTTGTAAGGCGCTGTGTTTGCCGTTGTCAAGTGACGCGTCCGCGGCAGCGCTTTTCACGGGCCTGGATTCGTGATAGATAGATGAAACGGGATTCGCTATGAACGTCTTCATCGCAGGCGGGACGGGGTTCGTCGGGGTAAATCTGGCCAACTCTCTCAGCAAGGAGGGCCATGACATTACCGTGATGGGCTTTCACGCCCGGGCCCGCCCCCCGCAGCTGGACCCTTCCGTGCAG
>JAUWCW010000311.1 GCA_030609125.1 Candidatus Rokuibacteriota bacterium | reverse complement strand
GGGCGCCCCTTCCGGAAATGAGCATTCCAGTACCAGCAGGTCGGTCCCTTCGGCGAGCTTCACCAGACCCTCGCTTTCCGGCGAGTCTCCACCGTAAACCACGGCCACCTCACCGTCATCGACACGGAAGGCGATGCTCTCCGCGGTGTGCCCCGTGCGGGCCACGGAGAGCCGCAGGGATCCGAAATCCTCCCTTTCCGTGACTTCCCTCAGATCAAGTCTCAGTCGGGGGGGGCGGATCCAGTCGCCGTACAGACCCTCCAGGGCGGAGAAGTAGGCGCCCAGGCCGACCGGGCCGGCCAGGACCAGCCTCTCCTGGCAGCCGAACTCGGGATTTCTCAAGGCAAAGAGCAGCGGCACGAGATCGGCGGTGTGATCGGGATGGAAATGCGAGAGCGCGAGGAGGTCGATGGTGCGCACATCGATGCCGAACCTCCAGAGCTGACGCACGGACCCGCTGCCGAGGTCGAAGACGACGCTGCAGTTCTGCGTTGCGAGATGACAGCACGGCGACCCGCGCTCCCTGTCGGGAACGGCGGTCCCCGACCCGACTACGGTCAGTATCATCAGCCCTCCGGCGCAACACCGCCTGTGCTCGCCGGGGCCGCCCCGCCGCTGTCGCCTTCCCCTGTCGTACTCATGTTGCCCAGCATGCCGGCGCTCACGATGAGCTTGAAGGCCTGGTCCACCGTCAGATCCAGCGGGATCGCGTCTTCTTCAGGGACGAGAAGGTAAAATCCGGAGGTCGGGTTGGGTGTGGTGGGGAGGAAGATGTTCAGCACCCGATCGGAAGTCTTCTTCTGCAGATCACCCTCACCGAGGCCGGTGACGAATCCGATGCTGTAAATGCCCTTTCTCGGATACTCAATGAGGACCGCCCTCCTGAACCTGTCCGAGTGGGGGGAAAGAATCTGCTCCAGAAGCTGCTTCACCGCCAGGTACACTCCCCTGACGAAGGGGATCCTTTCCAGGACCTTCTCGTAGGTTTTCACAACTTTGCGGCCGAAAAGGTTGGCGCTGAGAAGACCCACGACCTGGATGATGGCAAGGGTGAATATGATTCCCAGTCCGGGAATGCGGAACGGGAGATAGGTGTCGGGATGAAACCTGGAGGGCAGAAAGGCGAGGGTCTTGTCCATGTACCCCGCTATGGCTGAAACCACGAAGAACGTCAGGCCGAGTGGAACGATGACCAGAAGCCCCGTCAGGAAGTGCCGCCTGGTCTGGGCCTTCAGATGTCTCCAGAAAGAATGGATAATTTTCAATCTTATCAGTCCATTAGTCTACATGAGCCCTCGGCGTCCTGCCGATTATAGTAAAGCAAGCCCAACCTCTTGTCAAAAGTTCTCCCGATCTTGCCCCGGCGGTATCCTCACCTCCGCGACGCACTCATTTTCTTGAGGAATAGCACCGACGGGGACTGTTTTTCAAGCACTTCCTCGAACATCTCGCCCAGGATCGGCAGGATCTCCCTTTTCAGCCCCTCTCCCGCCCTGAGCCTGTCCGCCATGTGGAGCGGAAGGCTCAGAGCCTTCCTCATCACCGAGATCGCTCCCGGGCCGATCTTCCGTATTCTGCCCTCCATCCCCGCCCGGCAGTCGCGGCAGAAAACCCCTCCGGCACGGGTGGAGAAAAAAACCATCGACGCGGACAACTCGGCCTGGCACGAAGAGCACCTCCCGAGGTTCGCCCCGAAACCCGCGGCCTGGAGCAGCCTCAGATCGTAGATGATGCGGAGCGTCCCCGGGTCAGCTCCCTTTTCCAGGTGGGAGAGGACCGCCGAAAGAAGTTCGAAAATCTCCGGCACCGGCACGCCTTCGCGCGTCATCTGCGAGGCCGCGTCGGCGAAGTGGAGGGCGCAGACGAGACGGTCAAAATCGGCCCTGACACGGGGCCACACCTCCTCGCAGTGAAAGGCGTGGAGCCGGCCAGGCGTGTTCTCCCCCGGCGGCGTATAGAGAAGCTCTCCGGCCTGCAGAGGGTCGAGGAACTCGACTTTCATCCGGCGTGGGAACCGACGATAGTAAAGCCCGACTTTTCCCCCCTCCCGGAGAAGAAAGGTCAGGATCTTGCCGTCCGCCCCTGCGGGGCGACGGCCGACGAGGATGGCGCTGTCTTTCATCCTAATCGAATCCGAATTCCCGCAGAGACCTGGGGTCCCTGGTCCAGTTCTTTCTCACCTTGACCCACAGGGAAAGGAAGACCTTCGCGCCCGTCAGTCTCTCCATGTCTCTCCTGGCCGCGCTCCCGATCTTCTTCAGCACCTTCCCGCCATGCCCGATGAGAATTCCCTTCTGCGACTCCCTCTCCACGTAAATGGTTGCCGTCACCCGGTAAAGACCGGTCTTCTCGTCCTCCTTCACCTCGTCCACCATCACGGCCGACGCGTACGGCATTTCCTGGTGGACGGAATGAAATATCTTCTCCCTCAGGTTTTCCGCAAAGAAGTCCCTTTCGGGCTGGTCGGAAAGGATGTCCCGGGGATAGAGGGGCGGCCCCTCGGGGAGACATTCCACCACGGCTCGCAAGAGCCTCTCCACGTTGTTCCCCTTCAACGCCGACACCGCCAGGACAGCCCGGAAGACTCCCAGTTCCCGGTACGGACCGAGAAAGGCCTCCGTCGCCGCGGAGTCGCTCAGGTCGCTCTTGTTCATTGCCAGCAGCGCCGGGCGCCCGCTCTGCTTGACGATGGAGAGCATCTTCTCTTCTTCCTGCTTCCTCTTCCTCGCCACGGGGTCGGTTACGGCCAGGACGACATCGGATCTTTCCACGCCCCTGCGGGCCTCCTTTTCGAGGCTTTTGTTGACCGGGCTGCTCTCGGCGGGAAGACCCGGAGTGTCAACCAGAATGACCTGGGCGCCCTCGGGATTCAGAATGCCCCGCACCAGTCTCCTTGTCGTCTGCGGCTTGTGCGATACGATGCCGAGCTTCTCTCCGAGTATCCGGTTGATGAGGGTCGACTTCCCCACGTTCGTTCGGCCCAGGCACGCCACGAACCCGCAACGGTGCTCCACGGAGCTGCGTTTGCCCATCACCCCTTCTTCACCTTCTCCGCCGTGAGGCTGAATATTGATATCTTGCCTTCCAGCCCCTTGAACCCGGCCTCGTCGACATACTCAAAGCG
>JAUWCW010000188.1 GCA_030609125.1 Candidatus Rokuibacteriota bacterium | reverse complement strand
CGCTGCTGGCGGTTCTCATTGCCGTCGCCGCACTCTGGCAGTATTTTTCACTCCGGTCGCGGACGACCGCGGGCCTGGCGCTGGTGCTGACGGCGCTTCGAATGTCCGCTCTCGGGACACTGCTCTTTTTCGTCATGGAGCCGTCGCTGCTGCGCCAGAGAAAACAGCACTATCGTCCCGGCATCGCCGTCGCCATCGACAACTCAGCCAGCATGGGGCTGGAGGACGACGAGGGAACGTCACGGCTGGACAGAGTGAAGGAGTTCGTCTCTTCCGGAACGTTCCGGAAAGTCATGGACGAGTACTTCCCGGAGTACTACTCCTTCTCCGAGGGGAGCGAGCCGGTTGGGGCCGGGGCTGTAGAGACCCTCGAAGCCGTCGGCAGGTGGACCGATATTGAGGAGGCGATAGTCTCCATCCAGCAGGAGGCGCCTTCCTCGCTGGGGGCAGTGGTCCTTTTTACGGACGGGGGCCATGACGACAGAGAGATGACGGGACCTGTGGATGGGCAGGGAACCCGGGTCCCGGTAATAGTCGTCGGAGTGGGGGAAGAGACGGTCTTCCAGGATGTCGAGATCGACGGGGTGCGCTCTGCCGGCATGGCCTTTGCCGGACGCCCGGTGTCTTTCACGGTTCCGGTTCGGGCGCAAGGGTTCGGGGGGAGGCAGTTTGCGCTGCTCCTGAAAGAGAACGGCAGGGTCGTCCGCTCGAAGGAGGTTGTCTTTGAAGCGGGAGAGAGTCTTGCGCAGGTGGAGATCGCCTGGACACCGCCCAGGCCGGGACGGTATCACCTCACTTTCGAGGTCCCGCCGCAGGCGGGAGAGAGGATCAAAGAGAACAACCGGGTGGACGTCACGCTCGAGGCTGCGCGGGACAAGATACGGATCCTTTTTGTGAGCGGGCGCCCCGGCTGGACCCACCGCTTCCTGCGGGATGCACTCAAGAGGGACCCCAGCATCGACCTTGTCACCTTCATTATCCTGCGGTCCGCCATGGACGCCGTCAATGTTCCGCAGGACGAACTCAGCCTCATCCCCTTTCCCACGAAGAAGATATTCCTGGAGGAGCTGCCGAACTTCGACCTCGTCATCTTCGACAACTTCTCGTACAGGTTCTATTTCCCTGCCCAGTACCTGGAGAAGGTGCGGGCGTTTGTCGACGATGGGGGCACGTTCTGGATGCTGGGGGGACCCCTGTCGTTTCTGAGGGGGGGGTATGCGCGCTCACACCTCGAAGAGGTGCTGCCGGTTACCCTCACTGCCCTTCCGCAGGAGAAGCAGTACGTGCCGGGACCCTTTCGACCGGTGCTCACTCCGGCGGGGAAACGGCATCCGTTCTTCAGCGGCCTGGGGGATGCGGAAACCGCAAAGCTTCCGTCACTGGACGGCCTCAACATGTCCGGTCCCGTGCGGGAAGGATCAGTCACGCTCGTCGAGCACCGTCTGGAAGAAGGTGCCTCGCAGCCCGTGATGGTCCTGGGCCGATACGGACAGGGGAGAACGCTCGCCGTGCTCACCGACTCCATCTGGAAGTGGAACTTCGAAATGGTCGGCAGGGGGGAGGGAAACCTCTTTTTTCTTTCCCTGGTGCGAAAAGCAGTGAGGTGGTCGGTGGGTGACCCCGAGATGCAGCCCCTGGCGATACGGCTGGAGCATGACCGGGTGACCCCGGGGAAAAGGGTGCACGGGACCATACGGGTCCTGGGTGAAGACTATCTGCCTGCGGAGAATCCGGACCTTCGCGTGGTGATCAGAGAACGGGGAGGGGTGGCCAGAGTGCTTCCGGTCCGCCGGGAATCGGAGGGGGTTTTCAGCATTGAAACCGTCGTGGAGAGCCCCGGGACGTATGAAATCCAAGCCTCCGTTGCGGGAGGGGGGCAGGTGCGGGCCGAGGACAGCGTAGCCCTCGAGGTGGCCTGGCCCGCGAGCGAGTACAGGAACCCCGGCCTCAACAGGGCTGCCCTCCTCTCTCTGGGACAGAGATACCCCGGGGCGACAGTAGAGCTTTCGACAGAGTTGGAAACGGGCCGAAGGCTGAAAGAGATACTCGGCACGGCGGCGCCGCCCTACCGCATCGAGTTCGAAGAGAAGAAGAACCTCGGTGAAAGCCTGCCTGCCTTTGCTCTCATCATAATGCTTCTTGGAGCCGAATGGATGGTGCGGAAACGTCAGGGGATGGATTGAAGCCTTCCCGGGTTAACCCGGGAATTTCATGAGCCATCTGCTGCGAGCGCGGATATCACGCAATCTCAAGGTCTTTTCTTGTCTCACGATCTTGCTGTGCTGCAGCACAGCTTCACCCGCTCAACGGCGCAAAGCCCTTGATCTTACGTAATCTCCACGCTCTCGCAACGAAATTCATGAAATATCCGGATTAAAGCCTGTCTCGAAGGAGAAACTTTTTCTCCGCGTTGTGGGGGTCGTGGCAGAACCCGCAGCCTTTCTCCCTGAGAAAGGACTTGTCGCCCGCTCCCTGGACAAGAAGGTGCTTCAGGGCGTCCGCGGCGGTGTGGCACTGAAAGCAGAGATCCTCCCCGGTCTTGACGAGAAGAAAGGGGTTGGTCTGGCCGTGCGGGTCGTGGCAGGTGGTGCAGCTGCCGACAGCGACCGGTCCGTGAACGTGCCGGCCCTTCTTCTGGTTGGAGTGGCACTTGTTGCAGAGGAGCGAGTTGTCATCATCGATGCGGTAAGAGACAGGGGCGTTTTCATGGCAGAACTTGCAGTCATTCTTCGTGACGATGCCATGTGAGCGGTAGAGGCGATAGGACATTTCCTTGGGAATGGATGGGTTGTAGAAAAGATTGATGGAGAGGGGCATGACATCCGGGGCGCTTAGCCTCAGGATGTTGATGCCCTCGTGGAGAGTGAGGATGGTGGAGAATATCCCTTTATTGACATGCAGGACGAAGCTGGTGTCGTTGATCTCCAGGGTCACCTCCTTTACGGAGGGGTCGGTGACCTTTCCGATCAGCGGAGCGGGAAGGTTGTTGAGAATGGAGTTGTTCGTCGGCGCCAGGAGGGAAAAGCCGCTCAATGGGCGGCGGTAGTTCTCGATACTGTGACAGGCCAGACAAAGCTCCCTCTTCAGCATTCCGCGGCGCAGAAAGTAGGTCCTGTTCTTCCCCCTGGGGCCCAGGTAATCGGCGTGCGGGTTGTGACAGGTGATGCACGAAAGCTCTCCGTTGGGACTCAGGTGAAGATCCTCGGGGACCCGCATGGAGGGCCGGATACCGACGCGATGGTTGAGATTGTCCTCCAGGGCCGCCTCGTGGCACTCCTGGCAGAGGCTGTCAATGCTCTTTCGGAAAACCTTCTTCTGGACGGTCCTGCTCGATCCCGGCACGAGAAGGTGACAGTGAGTGCAGCCGATTTCCTGGAAGTTGTGCGGGTTTCTGTCGCGTGCCCCCCGGGCGGGGACGAAGAACAGGGCCAGGATGAAGATGGTGGCGGCCGTTTTCTTCATGGCTCAGGATCAGGGACGGGGGTCGCCGGTCCTGGTTTTGAAAAAGCCGGCTTCCTCGGTCAGCTTCGATGCCAGTTCCGCGATCCGGGAGGCGTTTTCACCGAACTTCCCGCGGCTTTCACCTGACTGTTCCTGCACACTTTCGTTCAATTCCCGGGAAGTCTGAAGAAGGTCTGCGCTGAGGTCCTGAATGGCCGACAGGCGCCGGTTGAGCATCTGCAGCGATTCGGAAAGGCTCATGGCGAGGGGGGTGGTCTGGTCCTTGGAGCGGAGGCGGGCATCGAAGTCCAGCTCTCCCTCGCCGATCCTCTCAATGTAGCGCCGTATGGCGTAGAGGGGCCCCGCAATCAGGTGGGAGACGAAGAGGGTCATCAGCAGAATGGCTATGCCGAGGAGGACGAGGAAGATGACACTGAGGGAAACGAGGGTAGGCAGGAGGATCTCTCCCACGGACTTGATGGTCATGTGAGCGCTGTAGAGGGATTCCTCAAGCCGGCGATTGAGGATGAAGTAGGCGGCGACGTCGAAGACGGCCGTGCCGATGATGAGGAGACCGAGAAACTTGAGGATGAAGCTTGTCTGAAATTTCCTGTCGATGAATACTATTTTACGCGGGGCTTGATCGCCCATGATCGGCCTCCTTTGCGAAGTTCCGGAACACGACAGCACTTGACCGAGCCCGTATCAAAACAGCGAAAATACACTATCAGCTTGCTTTTTCGCTGTCAAGACGAGGGCTGACAGACGAGGGCGGAACGGTTGCTCCCCAGGATGCGGTGGGAGTAGAATACGGTGGTGACTACGAAGAGGCCGGCCGTAATTCTCACGATTGCCGGGTCAGACTCCGGTGGCGGAGCGGGGATCCAGGCGGACCTGAAAACCTTCTCCGCCCTTGGATGTTACGGGGTGTCGGTTTTGACGGCCCTGACGGCCCAGAACAGCGTGGGCGTGCAGGCCGTTCACAACGTCCCCCCCGCATTCGTCACAAAACAGCTCGAGTCGGTCAGCGGGGACCTCCGGCCGGACGCAGCCAAGACGGGCATGCTGGCCACGGCTGGGATCATCCGGGCTGTCGCCGCCGGGCTCTCCGTTTTTCCGGCGGGGATGCTCGTGGTCGATCCCGTGATGGTATCGACCACGGGTCACCGCCTGATAGACAGCACAGCCGTCGATGCCCTGGTGACTGAACTCTTCCCCCTGGCAGCGATCATCACTCCAAACCTCTACGAGGCATCCGCCCTGCTTGAGAGGAAGATAACCCGTGTGTCCCAGATGGAGCAGGCCGCGGGTGAACTCCATGCCCTCGGAGCGAAAACCGT
>JAUWCW010000038.1 GCA_030609125.1 Candidatus Rokuibacteriota bacterium | reverse complement strand
CCTCGCGGGCCTGCAGCGCAAGCTCCCGCTCTCTTTCCCGGGCCACTTCCTCAGGCGTCAGCGGAGCCGGGCCCGGGGAGACGGGAGCGCGGCGCAAGCGCTCGCGGATGATCTTTTCCAGGTCGTCTTTGGAGAGGGCGGCGATGACCGAAAAGGACTCGGCCTTGCTGTAGGAGATGTCGACAGCGGCCTTGCCGCCGGAAAAGGCCGACGGTGAAACCGACGAGGGTGAGACGGCTCCTGTCCCGTCGGTGGAAAGATAAACTTCCAGTCCCCTCAGGTCGTAGTCCACGATGCTGTTGTTGAACCCGTCCAGGGCCGCGATTTCGGCGGGGAAGGTTTCGCCCGCCACGGCCTCCTGAGGGGTTGTCACCACGAAGTGGTCGGGCTCGCCGGCGACGATGATGATCGGCTCCGACGTCCCCCCCAGATCGCGGTTCATCTCGTGGCCGGTGATGCGAAGCGACCCGGCGGCGGTGTAGCTCACACCCACCTTGGCCTGCCCGGAGCGGAACTCCTTGGCCCGCACGGCGGTCGGCTCAAGGAGGCCTTCACCCGAGGAAGTGAGAAGAACACCGTCTCCCTGGGTCTGATAACCGGTGACTACGTTTTCGTTCAGATCCATGGCGGCGAGAACGAGGGTGAACTTTTCGCCCGCCACCGCCGCTTTCGGCCCCTGCACGACGAAGTGGTGCAGGGGCGCGGGACCGATTTCCATCTCGGTGCTCTGTCCGCGGCTGTGTGTCGTCTGTTCCTGGACGGCGACCTTCACCTTCCCCACCTTGACGGGAACGAAACTCATGATCATCTCTCCCGATCGGAAGGGCGGAAGCTGCTTTTCCTCCTGCTGAACGGTCCCGGCGCCGCTGGCTTCGATTGCAACGCCGGCGCGGATGTCCGGGAGATCGATCTTGGTATTGCCGAAGGCGTCGCGGGCGATAAACCTGACCTGGAAGGACTCTCCGCTGGTGACGGCCTTGGGGACATGGACGTCGAAGTGGTCCAGTTTGTTGGGGTACACGGGCACCTGCACCGACGCCAGGGGCATGGCGGCACCGGATTCGATGATGGACAGCTCAACGATCTCCGCCACTTTATCCGTCACTCTCACGGTGATGCCGCCGGCGAAGTCAGTCGGCCGGATCCGGTCGGGATCCGCCTTGGCACCTCCCGAAACCCGCACGGTGAAAGAACCTCCCTTGGCCTGGGCCTCGGTGATAAGGTTCCCGTTGGAATCGTACGGATCAACCCTGACGAGAAAGCTCTCGCCCGCCACCGCCGTCTCAGGGGCGGTGATGGCGAAATGGTCCAGCTTGCCGGGCTTGACGACGATGGTGCCCGCCACGGCCGGAAGTGACGATGCCAGAAGGGAAAATGCGGCGAAAAATAGTGAAAGGCGGGGAATGCGGCGGGCTCTCTGCACCATGTTTTCCTCTATTCCAAAAACGCCCTGCCCTCCGGAGACAGAATATCCCTAATCCAGTGAAAAACTTGAAAGATATTATCATGGCCCTCGAGAAAGTGTCAAGAACATATCTCGAGCGGAACCACACCGCATCAGGGTATGCGCCGAATGCAAAGCCGGAGAGGGATTCTGTCAGCTCAGCCGCTCAGGCGCCGTGGCACTTCTTGTATTTCTTCCCCGAGCCGCAGGGGCAGGGCTCGTTGCGGCCGACCTTGGGCTGGGCCCTGCGCACGGTCTTGACCACACCCTCCCCCCCCCGGGCCTCTCTCGGCGGCTGGGGCCCGCTCTCTCCCCCGGTGGCCGCCATCTGCGCGCGCCCCGAGGCGAAGGCCATGCCGGTGGTCTCCCGGTGCTCCTCGCTGGCGATCCTCTCCCGCCGCCGCATGGGCATGTCGCTCTCGGCGACGGGGCGGGCCCGGAAGAGATATTCAACCGTATCCTCCTTGACACGGTCCACCATTGCCATGAACAGATCGAAGGCCTCCTGCTTGTATTCCGTGAGGGGGTTCTTCTGCCCGTAGCCACGCAGGCCTATCCCCTCCTTGAGGGCGTCCATGGTATAGAGATGCTCCTTCCAGAGACTGTCTATGATCTGCAGCATGAGAAACTGCTGCAGACGCTTGAGCGATTCGGCGCCGAACTCCTTCTCCCGCTTGTCGTACTCGGCCAGGACCTTCTCGCGGAGCAGCTCCCGGACCTGGTCGATGTCCTTCTGCGCGAACTCCGGCGCGAGCCCCGTGTCGAGGGCGAAGTGCTTGTGCAGCTGGGCGGCCAGCCCCACGGCCTCCTGCTCATCGAGAAACTTGCCGCCGCTGCCGTAGGCGGCGATGTCGGCCTCGAGGATGTCGAGAATCATCTCTTCCACGTCTTCGCGGCCGATCTGGCCCGAAAGGATCTGCCTCCTCTGGGAATAGATCACCTTCCGCTGCTGGGTCATGACGTCGTCGTACTCGAGAAGCTGTTTGCGGATCTCGAAGTTGTGGCCTTCGACCTTCTTCTGGGCGTTGCCGATGGCCTTGGTGACGAAGCGGTGCTCGATGGGAACACCCTCCTCCATGCCGATCTTGTCCATCAGGCCGCTGATGCGGTCCGAGCCGAAGATGCGCAGCAGGTCGTCCTCCAGGGAGAGATAGAAGCGCGACGAGCCGGGATCGCCCTGGCGGCCGGCGCGGCCGCGGAGCTGGTTGTCGATGCGCCGGCTCTCGTGCCGCTCGGTGCCGATGATGTGCAGCCCCCCGGCGGCGATGACCTTCTCGCGGTCCGCGTCGGTGACCTTCATGCACTCGGTGAGGATCTCTTCGTAAGACGTGTCCTTCCCCCCCTCGGCGGCGAACTTCTGCTTCGCCAGCGCTTCCGGACTGCCGCCGAGAAGGATGTCCGTCCCCCGGCCGGCCATGTTGGTCGCGATGGTGACGGCGCTGCTTCTGCCGGCCTGGGAGATGATCTCCGCCTCGCGCTGATGGTACTTGGCGTTCAGAACATTGTGGCGGATTCCCCGCCGCTTGAGGAGGCGGCCCACCTTCTCCGACCGCTCGATGGAGATCGTCCCCACCAGCACCGGCTGGCCCGCCTCGTAGCGCTCGGCGATCTCGTCCACGACGGCGTTGAACTTCTCTTTCTCCGACTTGTAGATGGCGTCGTCATAGTTCTTCCTCTCCAGGGGGCGGTTGGTGGGGATCACGACCACTTCCATGTTGTAGGTCTTGCTGAATTCCGCCGCCTCGGTGTCGGCCGTTCCGGTCATGCCCGCCAGCTTGTTGTAGAGGCGGAAGTAGTTCTGGAAGGTGATGGTCGCCAGCGTCTGGTTCTCCTCGGCCACCCTGACGTTCTGACGGTAGACCCGGTTCTCCCGCGCCTCCACCACCTGGTGCAGCCCCTCGCTCCAGCGCCTGCCCGACATGAGCCGGCCCGTGAACTCGTCGACGATGATGACCTCGCCGTCCTTGAGGACGTAGTCGACGTCGCGTTTGTAGAACTCCTTGGCCCGCAGGGCCTGCAGGGTGAGGTGGCGCTTCTCCATGTTCTCCAGATCATGCAGGTTGTCCACCCCCCAGCGCTTGCAGGCGTTGAGCTCGCCCTGCTCGGTGAGGGAGACCGACTTGGTCTTCTCGTTGGCCAGGTAGTCCACCCCTTCCTCGAGCTCCGTGCCGGCGAACTTCGCTTCCACCTCGTCCTTGTCGGTGATGCGCTTGCCCTGGAGGGGCTCGGCGCACTCCACCGCGGTGTAGTAGATGTCGGTGTTCTCCTCCACCGGACCGGAAATGATCAGGGGCGTTCTGGCCTCGTCGATGAGGATGCTGTCCACCTCGTCGACAATGGCGAAGTTGAGATCACGCTGGACGAACTCCTCGAGGGAGAACTTCATGTTGTCCCGCAGGTAGTCGAAGCCGTACTCGTTGTTGGTTCCGTAGACGACGTCCGAGGCGTAGGCTTCCTTGCGCCGGGCGTCTCTCATATCGTGCTGGATGGTGCCGACGCTGAGGCCGAGAAAATGGTAAATGGAACCCATCCACTCGCTGTCGCGCTGGGCCAGGTAATCGTTCACCGTCACCAGGTGCACGCCCCGGCCGTCCAGGGTGTTGAGGTAGACGGCGAGAGTGGCGACCAGGGTCTTTCCCTCGCCGGTCTTCATCTCGGCGATCTTCCCCTGGTGAAGGGCAATGCCCCCGACGAGCTGCACGTCGAAGTGCCGCATCCCCAGCGCCCGGCGCGATGCCTCCCTGACGACGGCGAAGGCTTCGGGGAGGATGTCGTCCAGGCTCTCCCCCTTGGCCACCCTCTCTTTGAAGAGGGCGGTCCGGGCCCTCAGTTCCACGTCGCCGAGACGCAGGATCTCCCCCTCGAGGTGGTTGATCCTGTCCACGTAAGGAGCGAGGCGCTTGATCTCCCGCTCGTTCCTGGTTCCGACAAGCTTCTTTACCAGACCACCGATCATTCTCTCTTTATACCTTTCATCAGAGCAAACGAATCAAAAAATTATCATAACACCGCGGGAGCGTTGAGGCCGGAGCGACAAGCGCAACACGGTCGCAGGCCAATTATGCAAGGCTGGAGAAACTCAGGACCCCTCAGTCGTTGAGGACGTAGTCCCTGGGGTTGACGGGAACCCCGTTTCGCAGAACCTCGTAGTGCAGGTGAGGACCCGTGCTTCTGCCCGTGTTCCCCACGAAGGCTATCACCTGGCCCCGCTTCACTTTCTGGCCGCGTCTGGCCAGAAGCTTGGAGTTGTGCCCGTAGCGGGTCTTGTAGCCGTAGCCGTGGTCGATGGTGACGATGTTGCCGAAGTCCACCTTCCTGCCCGAGTAGGTGACCACGCCGTCGGCGGGGGCCACCACGGGGGAGCCCACGCTGGTGGAGATGTCGATCCCCCGGTGCCAGGTCCTGCGTCCCGTGAAGGGGTCACGCCGGCGCTTGAAGCCCGAGGTGATCCACCCCCTGGCGGGGACGATGGACGGGATCGACGACAGGAGCGACTGCTGGTCCTGCAGGTAGACGAGAAGGTCGCTGAACCCCTGCTCCTGCGCGGTCACGTCGCTCTTGAGCCGATCGAGGTCGCGGTCGATCTGGGCCACCAGCTCCTTCTGTCTCGCATCCATGCTGTTGAGCATTTCCGCCAGGGACTGCTCGCCGCCTCCAACCCCGGTAAGGGAGTCGGTGGCGTAGTAGTCACGGTCCAGATCGAAGGCGGTCCGGAGCTTGGCCTCGAACTTTCTCAGACGGGACATCCCGTGATCGAGGTCGATCAGGCCCTGGGCCATCTCGGTGACCTTGAGCCGCTGGGTCTTGACCTCCACCCGCAGGTCCCTGAGCTCCGAGAGTTTGGCGCGGGAGCGGGCGTAGTCCATGAGGAAGAAAAGAAGGAGCATACAGCAGACCCCCGCGAGGACGACGCCCCCCTTGAGGATCTTTTCGCTGATGACAAACTTTCTCACCCGGCTGTTGGAGCCGGGGATTATCATCAACGTGTATTGTTTTCTCTTGCCCATCACACGCCTTTTTCAGTCACTGCCCCACAAGATTGCTATTTAATCCCTCAACAAGGGTATTGTCAAGGGTTTCGTTGGCGCCGTTTCGTTGACGCCGTCGGCGGCGACTGGTAGACTTGCGCCAAATCCGGAGGGAAATCATGAACTTTCTCGATCTTCTCGGGAGCGGCGGACCGATCATCTTCGACGGCTCCATGGGGACCCGGCTTCAGAGCCTCGGCCTCGCCCCGGGGGCCTGCCCGGAGGAGTTCAATCTCTCCCGTCCCGAGACGGTTACAGGGGTCCACGCGGAGTACGTCGAGGCGGGGGCCCAGGTGGTGGGTACCAACACGTTCGGCGCCAACAGGAAAAAGCTTGCCGCCTACGGTCTGGAGGGCTCGGTGGCGGCCATAGTCGCCAGGGCCGTCGAGGCGGCCCGAGCCGCCGCCGGGGACCGGGCGTGCGTCGGCCTCTCCCTGGGTCCGACGGGCGCCTTCCTGGAGCCGGTGGGCCCCCTCACCTTCACCGACGCCCTGGCGATCTTCTCCGAGCCGGTCCGGGCCGCCCGGGAGGCGGGGGCCGACCTCGTGGTGATCGAGACCATGTCGGACATCCTCGAAGTGCGGGCGGCCGCCGTGGCGGCCAGGGAGGCGGGACTGCCCTTCGTCATGACCATGACCTTCGAGGAGGACGGGCGCAGCGTTCTCGGCACCCCTCCCGGCGTGGCGGCGGCGGTGGGGAGCGCGCTCGGGGCATCGATGGTGGGGGCCAACTGCAGCCTCGGCCCGAAAGAGCTTCTTCCCATCGCGGAGGCCCTCGTCGCTGAAAGCCGTGTGCCCGTTATGATCCAGCCCAACGCGGGCCTGCCCCGCCTCGAGGGGGGGCGGACGGTCTTTCCCACGGGGCCGGAGGAGTTCGCCGCGGAAGTCTCGAAGTTCATCGCTTTCGGAGTGCGGGGGGTCGGGGGCTGCTGCGGAACGACGCCGGAGCATATCCGCGCGCTGCGCGAGCGGGTGGGGTCCGGAGGGGGCGGCGAGCATCGCCTGCCGGGGGGCACGATACTGGCCAGCCGCAGCCGCTTTGTCCGGTGCGGTCCGGGCCGGCCCCTGCGCATCGTGGGAGAAAGGATCAACCCGACGGGGAAAAAGAAGCTGAGCGCCGAGCTGGCGGCGGGAGCGACAGACAAGGTGCGCGAGGAGGCCATGGGGCAGGCGGCGGCCGGCGCGGACCTGCTTGACGTGAACGTCGGCGTCGCGGGCCTGGTGGAGACAGAGCACCTGCCGAAAGTTGTGCGCCTGGTACAGAACATCGTCGACTGCCCGCTCGTGCTGGACTCGGCGGACCCCGCCGCCCTGGAGGCGGCGCTCCTGGTGACGCCGGGCAAGCCCCTGCTCAATTCGGTGAGCGGCAAGGAGGAGAGCCTGGAGAGGGTCCTGCCCCTGGCGGTCCGCTACGGAACGGGCGTGCTCGCCCTGCCCCTGGACAAGGCGGGCGTGCCGCACACGGCCGAGGAGCGGCTCGAGGTAGTGCGGCGTATCCTCGCGGCGGCCGACGGGTTCGGCCTCGCCCGGGAAGATCTCGTCGTCGACGGTCTCACCCTGGCCGTCGGCGCCGACCCCGCCCAGCCGGCGGAGATCCTGCGGACCCTGCGCCTGCTGCGGGAGGAACTGGGCCTCACCACCGTGCTCGGCCTGAGCAACATCTCCTACGGGCTTCCGGCGCGTCCGGTCATGAACGCATCCTTTGCCGCCATGGCCGCCGCCGCCGGTCTCGACATGGCCATCGTCAATCCCTACGACTCTGCCGTGATGGGCAGCATCCGCGCCGCCGACGCCCTCCTCGGCCGCGATCCGGGGGCCAGAAACTACCTGGCCGCCTTCTCGGGAGAGGAGAAGAAGACCCCCGGGGCGCCGGGTGCCGCGAAGGCCCCCTCAACGGGCGAGCAGATCTCGGAGGCGGTCATCACCGGAGACACGGACGCCGTCGTCCCTCTCGTGGAAAAGGCCCTCGACGAGGGGACGGACCCGATGCAGGTCAGCAGCGGGCTGCTCATTCCAGCCCTGGAGGTGGTGGGTGAGCGCTTCGGGCGCAAGGTCTTCTTCCTGCCGCAGGTGATCGGGGCGGCGAATGCGGCCAAGGCGGCTTTCGGCGTTCTGAAGAGGCGGTTTCCCAAAGGGGAGGACGAGCGGGGCGAGACAGTCCTCATGGCCACGGTGGAAGGGGACATCCACGACATCGGCAAGAACATCGTCGTCACCCTCCTGGAGAACCACGGCTTCCGCATCCTCGACCTGGGGACCAACGTGAGTCCGGGAAAGATTGTGGCCGAAGCGAAGGAGCACGGCCCGAGGATGATCGGGCTGTCGGCGCTCATGACGACCACCCTGCCGGCGATGGAGGCCACCATCGGGGACCTGCGCAAGGCGGGCCTGGAAATGCCGGTCGTCATCGGCGGGGCGGTGGTGACGGAGGACTACGCCCGGCAGATCGGCGCCACGGCCTACGCCGCCAACGCCATGGAGGGGGTCCGGATCGTCAAGGAGCTGCTCGGGATGAGCAGCCAGACCTGAGCGGAGGCGAGTCTCAGAAAAAAGCCCCGGCCGCATGAACCGGCCGGGGCTTTCGTTTGCTGGTTTACTGCAGCGGTTCCTGGGGCTTGGTGACGTTCGATGCCTGGGGACCTTTCGGGCCCTGGGTTATCTCAAACTCCACGGTCTGCCCGTCAGCGAGAGATTTGAAACCTTCTTCCTGGATGGCTGAATAATGGACAAACACGTCGGAGCCATCTTCCTTCTGAATGAAACCCCAACCCTTCTTTTCGTCGAACCACTTCACCGTTCCATTGATTCTCATGACAGTACCACGACCTCCTTCCCCCTGTTCGGACCAACCTACGACCGCAGCTCAGAAAAAAGCTGACGTATCCGTTTTGTTTACTTAATTGCAGCGGGCTTGTCAAGCAAATTTTCCTTGACATTCCGACAAGTTGACTAATTTTGTCGGGTAGCATCCTCCCCTTCTCGTCGAAGAATCTGCGACGAGGGATCTCCGGGACACGTCAGATCCCTCGGCAAGTTCGCCCCCCCTCTTGACCGGGAAAGATGCGGCGGCTATAGTTGGAGGGTGCAAAACCTACCGGGCCCGCGTCATTGCAGAGGTCGCCAGACCTTCTTTTTTCCCTGGGCGGCACCCGGGGCGGCGGCAGTCAGGCTGTAAACCTTCACGCCCCCGGCCGGGGCGGCCGCCGATGCCGGCATTCACGTCCACTGATATTCCGTCCCCGCAAGGGGTTCACTCTTGCTGAAAAAGGAGAACGGCGATGATTATTGTCATGCGCTCGGGAGCGAAGAAGCAGGAACTGAAAGAAGTCCTTCAAAAGATAAGGAAACTCGGGTACAAGACCCACATCATCCACGGTGTGGAGCGGGACGTGATCGGCGCCGTCGGCGACGAGCGGGGCAAGGCGCGGCTCCAGTCCCTCGAGTCGCTGGCGGGGGTCGAGAAGGTCGTCCCCATCCTCAAGCCCTTCAAACTGGCGGGGCGTGAGATCCACCCGGAGCCGACAGTGGTGAATGTGGGCAAGGTCGGTATCGGAGGGGCGGGCTTCGCCATCATCGCCGGCCCCTGTTCCGTTGAGAGCCGGGAGCAGATCCTCGCCACCGCGGAAGCGGTGAAGAAGGGCGGCGCCGCTATTCTGCGGGGAGGCGCCTTCAAGCCGCGCACCTCACCGTACAGTTTCCAGGGCCTGGAGGAGGAGGGGCTGCGCATCCTGGCCGAGGCGGGGGAGAAATACAAGCTTCCCGTCATCACCGAGATCGTCAACCCCATGGACGCCGATCTCGTGTACCAGTACGCGGACATCATTCAGGTCGGTGCGCGGAACGTTCAGAATTTCGCCCTGCTGAAAATCCTCGGCCAGATCGACAAGCCCATCCTTCTCAAGCGGGGGATGATGACGACCATCGAGGAGTTTCTCATGTCGGCGGAATACATCCTCTCCGAGGGCAACAGCCAGGTCGTTCTCTGCGAGCGGGGGATCAGGACTTTCGAGAAGGCGACGAGAAACACCCTCGATCTCTCGGCGGTGCCGGTAATCAAGGGCATGAGCCACCTGCCGGTCATCGTCGACCCGAGCCACGCCGTGGGCCACTGGCAGTACGTGCTGCCCATGTCGAAGGCGGCGGCGGCGGTCGGGGCGGACGGGCTGATGATCGAGGTGCACGTTCATCCCGAGGAGGCCTTCTCCGACGGCCTGCAGTCCCTCAAGCCGGAGAAGTTCCGCGAGCTGGTGCGGGAGATCCGCCCCTTCGTGCGCGCCGCGGGCAAGAAACTCTAGAGCATTGACGGCATTCACCCCCGTGTGATAGACAAGCGGTTCTTTTTCGAGGAGAAGCAAACGATGGAAGATAAGATCAGGGCCCTCTCCGACAGGGCCCTCGAAGAGCTGGAGAAGGCCGATACGGCGGAGGCCCTCGAGGCGTGGCGCCTGTCCTACCTGAGCCGCAAGGGCGAGCTCAACTCTCTCATGTCGGGCCTGCGCGACGCGGCGCCTGAAGACCGTCCCCGGCTCGGTCAGGAGATCAACCGCCTCAAGGTGAGCCTCCAGGAAGGCTTCACCGCGAGGCAGGAGCGTTTCGAGGAAGAGCGGCGGAGCCGGGCGGTGAGCGCCGAGCAGGTGGACGTGACCCTGCCGGGCATCCCCCCCTCGCCGGGGCGGCTGCACCTGACGACCCTGACCCTGCGCAAAATCTGCCGCATCTTTCACGGCATGGGCTTCGAGGTTCTGGAGAGCCCCGAGGTGGAGAGCGACGAGTACAACTTCGAGATGCTCAATATGCCGCCCCACCACCCCGCCCGGGACATGTGGGACACCTTCTATCTCACCGAGTCGGTCCTCCTGCGGACCCACACCTCGCCGGGGCAGATTCACGCCATGCTCCCGGCGTCGCCGAAGCCGCTGCGGGTCATCCTCCCCGGCCGCTGCTACCGCTACGAGGCGGTCACGGCCCGGTCGGAGTTCATGTTCTACCAGGTGGAGGGCCTCGCCGTAGGACCCCACATCACCCTGTCGCACCTGAAGGGGGTGCTGGAGACCTTCGCCCGCCAGATGTTCGGCGAGGAGCGGACCATCCGCTTCCGGGGGAGCTACTTCCCCTTCACCGAGCCGAGCGTGGAGGTCGACATGGACTGCATCCTCTGCCACGGCAGGGGCTGCCGCATCTGCAAGGGCACGGGCTGGCTCGAGATCGCCGGCGCCGGCATGGTGCACCCGAAGGTCCTGGAAAACGGCGGCTACGACCCGAAGGAGCACTCGGGCCTTGCCTTCGGCATGGGACCGGAGCGGATCGCCATGCTCATCAACCGGGTGGACGACATCCGTTACTTCTACAGCAACGACCTGCGCTTTCTGTCGCAGTACTCGTGATGAAGAAGCTGTCAGCCATCAGCTGTCGGCCGTCAGCCGGGACAAGCGAGAGGATTGTGAAATATCGAAACCGGCTCGTGCACAGCCGGCGGCTGAGAGCTGAGAGCTGACGGCCAGGAGAGGTTTTACGT
>JAUWCW010000329.1 GCA_030609125.1 Candidatus Rokuibacteriota bacterium | reverse complement strand
CCGAAACGAGAAGGAAAGAGCTGGAGGATCTTTTCAGGATGGTCGAGGCGGCCTCCGGCGACCTGACGCGGGCGGAGAGCATCCCCGTAGTCCAGAACGACCCGATGCTGCAGACCCTCAAGAGCGAGATCCTCAAGGCGGAGCAGAGCATCTCGGAGCTGTCCAAGAAGTACGGGGAGAAGCATCCCACCATGAAGGCGGCCAGGAGCGACCTGCAGGTCCTTCGCGGGAAGAGGGAGCAGGAGATCCTCCGGGCCGTGCGGTCGGTGCAGAACGAGTACGAGCTGGCGCTTTCCAATGAGAGGAGCCTCCGGCAGCGTCTCTCGAGCACCAAGGCGAGCGCGCTGAACCTGAACGAGAAGTTCATCCAGTACGAGGTGCTCAAGAGGGCCGTCGAGACCAACAGACAATTTTACAACGCCCTGGTGACGAAGACCAAGGAGCAGAGCATCACCGAGCAGATCCAGAGCATCAACGTCTGGATCCTCGAGGCGGCGCAAGTCCCGGACTTTCCCATCAAGCCCAGGAAGTACCGCAACATCCTCCTGGGCATCATCGTCGGGCTCTTCGGGGGGGTCGGCATGGCCTTTTTCGTCGAGTATCTCGACAACTCCATCAAGTCGCCCCAGGAGGTGGAGGCCAGGACAGGCCTTCCGGTTCTCGGGGTCATTCCCCGCTTGAAGGAAAAAAACAAGAAGGTGGAGGAAGCCGTCCTCAAGGAGCCGAGGACGCATCTCGGGGAAAGCTACAAGGCGCTGCGGACGGCCGTTCTACTTTCCTCGGCCGAGGCGCCTCCCAAGAGCATACTCGTCACCAGCATGGTGTCCGGAGAGGGCAAGACCTCCACGGCCGTCAACCTCTCCGTGGCGATGGCCATGTCGGGCTACTCCACCCTTCTCGTCGACGGCGACCTGAGGAGGCCGAACATCCACAAGATTTTCGGGCTGGGGAACCTCAAAGGGCTCAGCACCTATCTCGCCGGCGTCTCCGACGCGGACATCATCATGGAGTCGCCGGTGAAGAACCTGAGCATCATCACCCCGGGCCCCGTGCCTCCCAACCCCTCGGAGCTGCTCGGCTCCGACAGGCTCGGGGAGATCATGAAGACGTTCAAGAAGAAGTTCGACATCATTATCTTCGACTCCGCCCCGATCCTCACCGTGGCGGACAGCTTCGTTCTCAGCCGGAACCTCGAAACGTGCATCGTCGTCGCCCGGGCGGGTAAGACGACCTACGAGATGGTGCGCCGGGGCGTGAGGTCCCTCCAGGACATCAGGGCCAACATCCTCGGCCTGGTCATCAACGCCTACGACGAAAAGAGCAGCGGGTCGTACTACTACCGCCATATCGACTATCACTACATCGGGGACGTGGGTCAGCAATAGCCCTCCAACTGACACGGGCGGCGGAGATTCCTCGTCGCGGGCTCCTCGGAATGACAGAATGTACCCGTCACGGACTGACGGCAGAACATTCTACGACAGCCGGTCGCAGTCGACGAAGAGCCGCCAGGGACGGCGGATGTGCCATTCGCCGCGCTCTTCGCTGTACAGGCCCACCACGCGCCTCCCGATGAGGAGACGTTCCCGAACCTCTCCCAGTGCCTTGAAGCGCACCACTTTCGGCCTGAGCCTTGCGGGAAGAAGAAAGGCGGCGGGGGTACCGCGGGAGCAGGCGAGGTAGAGGGCGCGGAGGGGGACGAGAAAGGCATGTCGCAGAGCCCGCCGTGCTCGAGCCTGTGCGGCCGTCAGCAGACCCCGCCACCCTCCGGCGACGGCACGTCTCCTCCTGCCCCTCCAGGCCGCCACAACACGCCCAGTGACGTCCTCCGCGTGCAGGGTCCAGGGGTCCCGCCCATCGCAGTTGTCACCCCTTGTGCGGATGCCTCCGTCAGAGACGCTCGCCGCGCGGTGGACGACATGTTCATTCCAGCCCTTCGGCCGGAAAAGAAGAATGTCACCAGGCACCAGGGGAATATCCCCCGCCGACACCACTTCGAGCAGGTCAGTCTCGTCAAGCGTGGGGTTCATGCTCCGGCCGGTGTGAGCGCAGAAGAACGTCTTCACAGGACCCTTTCCACCTCTTCCCAGAACCTGCCCGTCAGGCTGAGGCGCAGCAGGTAGGAGGGGACGGAGCCGGTCAGGTCACAGAGATTGTCGAAGCGCTGCACGCGGAAGGCACGCGCCTCGTCCGGCGCCAGGGCATGCAGCACGGGAAGCGTCACCTGCTCGGCGCACTCCGAGAGCAGGCAGATTGCCTCCGCCCGGCCGAGTGGTGCGGCACGTTCCTCCCGGGCGTGCTCCAGAAGAAAGATCCCTTTCAGGGCGACGGACCGCTGGCTGTCCCAGGTCCCTCCCTTCCCGCCGAACATGAAGGTGCTCCAGGTCGGCCAGGGGTGGGCGCGGTAAGCGCCGGCGCCGTGGCGGACTACCAGGGTGGTGTCGTCGCTGAGCGATTGCCACGGGCTCTTCAGGCGGCGGCTGGCGGTGGTTTTCCCCGCATCTCCCCGGCCGGCGAGGATGATCCCCTTCCCGGCCTTCGCCGCCAGCGCCCCGTGAATCAGCACCGCGCCCGAGTCCTGGGTGTGAAGGGCGATGACCTGCGAGAGGTGCTGAAGCTGCGCGGCGAAAACGTTCGGCGAGTTCGCGGGATCCAGGACACACTCGACGGACCCTTCGTCCCGGATCAGCGCCGCACCGCCGCACGGCCCTTCCCGAACCGTAACCAGCAGGCGCCTGGTTGTGCGCGGAGAGGGCTGAAGCTGCATGGTCTCGGCCAACCGGGCGACCACCGGGTCCGCCCGTTCGTCGCGCCCGGTGATGGCCCAGCTGCTGCCGTCCGAGAGGCGAAGACAGGCGGTGCTTTTCTGTGCCCTGTGACGGTGACTCAAGATCACCCGCCGCTCCTTTCCCCTTCATAGCCGACGAAGCCTTTTTCGGCGAGGTTCTCCACGAAAGACGCGATCTCCTCCAGCGCC
>JAUWCW010000272.1 GCA_030609125.1 Candidatus Rokuibacteriota bacterium | reverse complement strand
CGTCGGTGGAGGTACGGCGGGCGAGACACAAACGCCGACTAAGCTTGTAGAGGTCCGGGTGGGTCTTCCTCTGGACGAGGGGTTCAATTCCCCTCCGTCTCCACCAGTTCGAACACGGCGGGGAGCCTTCGGGCTCCCCTTATGGTCGCCGGGGCGGCCCTCTTCGCGGAAATCTCATTCCTTCTGTGATTCGCCTTCGTTTTCCTCGGACTGCCGACGATAGAAATCATATACGCCGAAGGTTCGGAATATCCACGCCCCGATACCCGGGTGAATGGCGTCCAGAACCAACATGGGCCGGATCGGGCCCGGGTTGACGATGATTTCGCCCACATCCTTGCGGATCGAACGGATCACGGCATCAGCGACCTTTTCGGGGGTCGTCTCACCCGCGATCCGCGGCGCGCTCTTTCCGTAGACGGCGAACATTCCGGCTTCTGCGACGAACCCGGGACAGATAACGGAGGCGCTCACGCCGGTATGGCGCAGTTCTTCCCTCAGGCCCCGCGTCCACTCGATCAATCCTGCCTTGGTGCCCGCGTAGGTCGCCGAATAGGGCGATCCTTTCTTACCCCCCATGGAAGAGATAGTAACGATGTGGCCGCTTCCCTGTCGCATCATCTCCGGCAAGAGGAGCCGGGTCAGGAGCAGAGGGGCCGCGAGATTAGTATAAATCATCGTTTCGATGAATTCTGGCGATAGGCGCGTGTAGAGGCTGAGGCGCTCGATCCCGGCGTTGTTGACCAAGATGTCGATCCCGCCGAGTTCGGCCCGGACCTCATCGAGCAGCTTTGTCCGCGACGCTACGTCCGTTACGTCTGCGGGAATCGCCTTCGCCTTCACGCCCATGGCGGCCAGCTCTCCGGCCACGGCCCGCAGTTCCGCTTCGGACCTAGCGGTCAAGGCGACATTCACCCCCTCGCCAGCCAGCGCCCGCCCGATGTACGGCCCCAGTCCCCGGGACCCGCCCGTGAGCAGCGCATTCTTTCCGCTGAGATCCTTCAATGTCAAAACCTCCGTCAAGCCTGTGCGAGGGAGGGAAAGGATTCGACGACGGCCCGGGCTTCTGCAATCACCTCCTCGATCACCTCCCTGGCGCTCTTGATCGTGCGGATGTTTCCGCCTATTTGACCGCAGTACACGCTGCCGTCCTCGCAGTCCCCTTCCACGCACGCCTTAGCGGACCGTCCTTCCCCAATCATCTCGAATAGCTCTTCCCGCGACGCGCCCTCTTTTTCCGCTGCAATGATCTTCGCCGTCAACCGGTTCTTGATGGCGCGCGTCGGTCCGATGGTCGTTCTGCCCGTGACACAAGTGCCGTCGTCCTGCATTTGGACGACCGCTGCCTTGACATTGGCGTGCGCGGCCGATTCCTCTGTGGCGAGAAACCGAGTGCCCATCTGAACCCCTTTCGCGCCCAAGGCCAGGGCGGCGACGAACCCCCTGCCGCCGGCAATGCCTCCGGCAGCCACGACCGGCACATCAACTACATCGACGACCTGCGGTATGAGCGCCATGGTGGTGATTTCGTCCGCGCCGTTGTGTCCCCCGGCTTCGTATCCTTCCGCGGCGATGACATCCACACCGGCCACCGCGCACTTCCTGGCAAAGGACACGTTTGCGACGACATGCATGACCCTGCACCCGTGATCCTGGATCATCTTGGTGAAGCGTTTGGGGCTCCCGGAAGAGGTGGTAATCACGCTTGCCCCGGCCTGGATGGATACCTTGATCATCTCCTCAGAATCCGGCCGCATGAGGGGGACGTTCACGCCAAACGGCTTCCCTGTCTGCTGCCTCACATTCTCAAGTTCCTCGGCAATCTGTTGCGGCGACATCCCCCCCGCTCCCAGTAGGCCCAGGCCCCCGGCTTCAGACACGGCGCCGACCAGCTCGGATTTCCCCACCCATATCATGCCGCCGAGTATGATGGGGTATTCGATACCGAGTATCTCGCAGATCTCTGTCCTGAACATGTTTCACACTTCCTTCTGTCTTCGTTGAGATAGACGCGCTAACACGTCGGTAATCGTTAACTGGAAGATTTCCTATACACCCAATTCGACAATTGCCTTTGCCCGCTCCCGGTACACTTCCATGGGTGCCTCAATGCTGAGCATCATCTTCTGTGCGGCAAAGGATCCCTCCGCGTGAACGGTACAGACTTCGTGCCAGCCGGCGAAGTCGCTGGCGGCTACATGATGAAGGGTGCTCATGAGCTTCAGCCGCTGCTCGGCCGAGTAATCGCCCGCACCGCCCATGTACCGCTCCAGATAGGGCTTCAGTTCCGTGTTCTGCCAGTCCTGGTAGGTCGGCTGTGTGACCAGAATGCCCCCGCAGATGTCCTGGATGTCCCGGACGAACTCGTGGAAGTTGGAGGCGAAATGGAGCTTGGCCATGTTGGAGGTAAGGCAGTTTGCGATATAGAGACCCGATCCGCGGAAATTCTCAGGATCCATGTGGGCCGCCTTTGCCAAGGCCTTGGTGGTTTCCGTGTATCGAATCATGTTGACGAACTTCTCGCGGACATGCGCCGCCTTGGCCACGCCGTTCGCCTCGGCCGCAAGCATTCCCAGGCCCGTCATGATTTCGAGGATCGGTATCTTGTAGGTGACCGCCGTGAACCTGTGAAAGGCCGCGAAGGCATAGGCCACATACTGAGCGAACGGCCACTCCCTCAGCAGAAAGACGCGGTCCTTGGGAACACGGACATTGTCAAAGATGACCAGCGCCTCGAGGTGTCCCCGCCTGGGCCTCGGCGTGGGAAAGTGATGCTTGTCCTCGTACCGGAAGCTGGGGCGGCAGATCTGGGTAATGCCCGGCGTGTTCACCGGCACGGCAAAGGCCACCGCATAGTCGGCTTCCTCCTCGGTGAGGTTCCGGGTGGGAACGACGAGGATCTCATCGGTGTAGGCGGAAGCCGTAATATGGGCCTTCGCGCCGGAGACCACGATTTCGTCTTCGGTTTCATCCACGATCCGCAGGTAATAGTCCGGGCTGCCCTGTCCTGAAGGGCTCTTGCTCCGGTCCCCCTTGACATCGGTAACCGCACCAGACATGGAAAGGTCGTTCCGTGCACAATGCCACCGGTAGTCGTCGATTCTCTCTTCATACGTCTTGTTGCCCATGATCCTTGCCACGGACTTAAGACCGTTCATGATATCGGTGCCCACGTCCTTCACAAAGGGGAGCGCGCAGTCCGCGTAATAGCAGGCGGCCTTTACCAGTTCGTGACGTCGGGTCACGCATTCCGGATCGTCCGGAACTTCAAAATATGTGCTGATCTCCTCCCCCGTTTCCGGGTCTTTCATCACAGCGAGATCCCGCATGGCCGGATCGTGTCCCATAAGAAAGTCAAAAGCCGCGGTCTCGACACCCACCTTGATATGGGGATCTTCGGTAACATCCGACACCTGTTTCCCTAGGATGTAAACCTTTCGGTCATCCCTCAGTCCCGCTCTGTACTGTTCAGCCGTTCGCAGCGCCATTTCTTCCCTCCAGTTCGTCTACCGGTTCGCGAAGAGGAAGCGGGTGCTCAGATGGGTTTCATCATTCCGCGTAACTCGGTCATGAAACC
>JAUWCW010000368.1 GCA_030609125.1 Candidatus Rokuibacteriota bacterium | reverse complement strand
GGGCGCTTGATTAAGTCAGCCAGCCAGTTCTCTTAATGGGTCGTACTCGGCAAGAAGGGTCTCGTCCGGGCTGTCGGCGCCGTACACGGCCGACGGGACGGGAAGGGCGAGAAGAAGTGCTGCCAGGACGGTGCGGAACATCCTTGCCCAGCTGGACATTACGCCTCTCAACCCCCCCCTTGTCGGAGCGCAGGAGCCCCCCTGTCGGAAACGGGGCGGCTCTCTCTGCCGATAGTGAAATGCAGTGGGATTTTACCTGTATGGCATCTTCCCTGTCAATGGCTGCCCTGCGTTGGCGGCCCCGTTCACGAGGCGGCTTTGACAGCCCCTGCGGGCGGTGGTTAAATACCAGCCGGCCCGCCTATGGAAGAAAAAACATGAAAAGAAAAGAGACGTTCCGGCGAGGAAGGGGCGACGGGAGGGCGGGGGATCTCTTTCGGTGGTCCGCCGCCGGGGGTGAACCGGAGACCATCGATGGTGTCGTCGAAACGCTCACGTACGTGAGCGAAGAGAACGGCTGGAGCGTCATCCGCCTTCAGCTCCCGTCACGGGGAGGCTCCGTCGCCGCCGTCGGCTACCTCCCCGGGGTCCGGGCGGGGGAGAATCTGAGGATTCATGGACGGTGGACCCGGGACAGAAGGTACGGGGAACAGTTCCAGGTTGAGTCATTCGTCACCGTTCAGCCGTCGACGCTGGCAGGGATGGAGAAATATCTCGGCTCAGGCCTCATCCGCGGCATAGGGAAGGTGACGGCCGAGCGGCTTGTCCGGCACTTCGGGCTCGACACCCTGGATGTCATCGATCGGCACCCCGGGCGCCTGGAGGAGGTGGAGGGGATCGGCCCGAAGAAGCGCGGCCTCATCGCCGCCGCCTGGGAGGAGCAGCGGGCGGTGAGGGAGGTCATGCTCTTTCTACAGACCCACGGGGTCTCCACCGCCTTTGCCTACAAGATCATCCGCCGCTACGGGGTCCGGGCCATCTCGCTCGTCAAGGAGAACCCCTATCGCCTCGCCGTCGATATCCCGGGCATCGGCTTCAAGAGCGCCGACCGGATCGCCACGGCCCTCGGTGTTCCCCGGGACTCTCTCCAGAGGGCCGAGGCGGGGGTGCTCCACGCCCTGGGTGAGCTCTCCGAGGAGGGACACCTCTTCGCCCCCCGCGCTCACCTGGTTGAAAGGGCCGCGGCCCTGCTGCAGGTCGAGACGGACCGTGTCGCCGGGGCCGTCGATGCCCTGGAGAGGAAAAAAATGGTCGTCGTCGAACCTGCCGTCGAAGGAGAGCCGGTCTACCAGGCCCACCTCTTCGAGGCTGAACGGAGGGCCGCCGAGCGCCTGAGGGCGGTCCTGAAATCCGAATTCCCGCCGGTGGCCGTTCACGTGGACCGCGCCCTGGAGTGGTTTGAAAAGCGCCGGGGCATTCTCTTCGCGGAGCCGCAGAAGGAAGCAGTCCGCAGGGCCGTGAGCGGCAGGGTGCTGGTCATCACCGGCGGCCCGGGAACGGGCAAGACCACCATCATAGACGCCATAGTCAGGATCCTGGAGAAGAAAGAGCGCAGGATCCACCTCTGCGCACCGACAGGGAGGGCTGCGAAGAAGCTCGAGGAGGCTACGGGCCGGAAGGCCAGGACGATCCACAGGCTTCTGGAGTTCAACCCGGGGCGGCAGCGATTCGAGCGCGACCGGGCCCGTCCCCTCGACGCCGATCTGGTCATCGTCGACGAGATGTCCATGGTGGACGCCCTTCTCTTCGACAGCCTTCTCGACGCCGTTCCTTCCTCCTGCCGGCTCATTCTCGTGGGGGACATCGACCAGCTGCCGTCGGTGGGGCCGGGCAACGTCCTGCGCGATCTCATCCGGTCCGGGGTGGTGGACGTGGTCGTTCTGGAGGAGATCTTCCGCCAGGCCCGGGAAAGCCTGATCGTCGTGAACGCCCACCGCATCAATCGCGGAGAGATGCCGCACCTTTCCCGCGAAGAGGGGGACCCCGATTTCTTCTTCGTGGAGAAGGAGGACCCCCTGGAGATCGTGGCCACCATAAAGGAACTCGTTGCCCGGCGCATCCCGGCCCGCTTCGGCGTCGATCCCGTGGATGACATCCAGGTCCTCACTCCCATGCACCGCGGAGAGCTGGGAGCGGTCAATCTCAACGCCGAGCTGCAGGAGCTTCTCAATCCGCGAGGGGAGAACGTGGCCAGGGGAAGCCGGCTCTTTCGTGTCGGTGACAAGGTGATGCAGATCAGGAACAACTACGATCTGGGGGTTTTCAACGGCGACCTCGGGAGGATCGGGTCGGTGGATCAGGACGAGAGGCAGGTGACGGTCCGCTTCGAAGAGCGCAGAGTCGTTTACGGCTATGCCGATCTCGACCAGCTGGTTCTTGGTTACGCCTGCTCCATTCACAAGGCCCAGGGAAGCGAGTACCCCGTTGTTGTCATGCCCGTGCATACCCAGCACTACGCCATTTTGCAGAGAAACCTTCTCTACACGGGGATAACACGGGGAAAGCGGCTGGTGGTGGCGGTGGGGACGAAGAAGGCCCTCGGCATCGCCGTCAGGAACAACAGGGTGAAGACGCGGTACACG
>JAUWCW010000022.1 GCA_030609125.1 Candidatus Rokuibacteriota bacterium | reverse complement strand
TCCAGGGCCGTCAGCCCTATAACCTCCACCTGTCCTTTGCGGGGAACGGTGATGTTGCCGTCGGGTCGAACCGTCAGCTCTCTGTTCATCCCGGGATGGTAGGTGAATTCCACCCTCATCACGTCCCCGACGGCTATGAGGTAGACCCTGGTTTCCGGCTTGGGCGTGTAGTGGTAGACGATTTCCAGAACGTCCCCCGGACCGAGCTCGTAGTCGTGCTTGAAGTAGTCGTAAACCGCCTCCTCGTAAAGCGTGTCTTCGGTTATGCCGACTTCAGGAGGACCCGCACAGGAGACGCAGAGCAGCACCAGGAACACACAACCCGCAATTCTATGCACACTGGAAAACATAGCATCCCTCCCCCCCGGGCCCGCACCAGGACGGGCCGGTAGTCACCAAGAAAAAGACGGATCTTCGCTGCCGGGTGGTGCCTTGCAACCGCCACCATCGCCGCGCAGAGACTGCGCGCCCTTGGTACGATGGGACCCGACAACACCGAGCATGACTCAGCCTCCTGATCGATGCAAAAAATACTGTAAATCAGCAAACTTCCGTGTGATTCTCGAATCTGACCGGTGAAATGTCAAGTGTTTTCCCTCGGCGGGACAGAGATAGAAGCCCCCGCCTGCGCCTTGCCAGCGGCCCGTCAGTGGTCATGACCGCCCGGGACGTGCCCTCCGGAAGAGAGGTAGCGCACCGCCCGGTCCACCCCGGCCTCAAGTTCCCCTTCGAAGTCCTGGTCCAGGTAGACCGCGTCCCCCTCGACAAGGGCCAGTTCGCCTGAGGCGCTTTTCAGCAGAGCGCTTCCGGAGAGGACCGTCAGGATCTCCTCGTGCCCCTTCCCGGGAGAGAGCCGCCTGCTCGCCCCCGGGTCGACCTCGCCGTAAGCAAGGTACGTCCCACGGCTCCCGGTCTGTTTCGGGCCCACGATGTACTCGTTGAATTTAGGATCGAAGAAATCCCTGATGCGATAGGCTTTCATCCTGCCCTCCCATGCTTCGAGCGCTCGTCACCCACCGTCCATTATAGATCAAACATCCTCTGAAACGTTGACTTTTTCTCCTCCATCTGCAAGTCTTCCGGCAGCATCACCGGAGAGAATAATTGGCAACTCAGCAAGTGGTAGCCCGCTACCGGTCGGGGCGGACCGTCAGGGGAAGCACTTCCGACTTCAAGCCCCTCAGGGAGACCTTCACCATCGAGGAGAGTCACCCCGGGGCATCTTCCCGCCTTGTCGAGGTGCGCCTGGAGGAGTTGAAAGCCGTCTTTTTCGTCCATTCCCTGGAGGGGGACCGGAACTACAGCGAGCGCAAGCTGCAGCTTCCAAAAGACAAGATCGGCAAGCGCATGGTCGTAACCTTCAGGGACGGCGAGGCCCTGCGGGGCACGTCGATAGGCGCCGGGCTCCTCGGCAACGGCTTCTATCTCTTTCCCGCCGACCCCCGCAGCAACAACAAGCGGATCTTTGTGATACGCTCGGCGGTAAGGGCTGTCAGGGAAGAGGAATAGAAGTCATGATTCCAAGGACCTACAAATCACTTCTGCTTGCGGTTCTGCTGGCGGCGTGGTGCGGCGCAACTTCAGTCCCGGTGCGCGCCGGCGAGAGAATCCTCAATCCCCACCTTCGCGAAGGCTGCCTGCACTGTCACAAGAGCCCCGTGGAAGACGGCGGCGCGGGCACGCGCATCTTCACCCCCGAGCAGGAAGGGCCGCACGCCGTCGTGGCCCATTCCTGCCTGACTTGTCACAAGGAGGGGAAGAAGAACTTCTGGATCGTGATTCTCCCCGAAGGAACAGAGGGTGGAGCGGTGGTACACATCCCCGCGGCGAGTTCCCTCGCCCCCTCCGCCGGAGACGGCGACGAGGAGGGTTTCACCAACTCCCACGACAGCCTGGAGTGCACCAGGTGCCACGCCACCGACCCGGGCTCGACGCGGGGCAAGCTGGCCGAGCCCTTCCCTTTCGGCTCCGGGGGCGTGAGTCCCTTCTGCCGAAAGTGTCATGACGGCGTTGACGCGACGCATTATCCGAGAGGCAACCAGCCCCGCAAGAGCGTGACCTGCCTCAGCTGCCACCAGGCGCACGGCTCGACCCTTCTCTATCCTTCCCTCCGGGAAGAGTACTCTCTTCTTCTCATCGAGGGCCGCGGCATCAACCCTCACGGCGGCAAGATCTTCTGTCTCTCCTGCCACCGGGACACTCCCCAGCCAGGCGTCCCCGTCAGCTTTCGCAAGGAAGGCGACGCCGACGCCATGTGCCAGCGCTGCCACGAAGAAGCGGTTCACCATCCCCTCGGGGTGGTGTCCAGCCCGGGATCCTGGAAGATGGACTTTTCCGATTTTCCCCTGGAAAACGAGAAGATCACCTGTGTCACCTGCCACGACCCGTACGAGTGCGACAACACGGTAACAAAGGACAATCCCCGCTTTCTCAGGGGAGGTCCCTACAACGCAGTGGAAGACTTTTGCGTCCGCTGCCACGAGGGCCGCTCCGTGGTCAATCTCAACCCGCACGATCAGATAGACGATGCGGGGAACCTCAGGAAGAAACAGTGTCTCTACTGTCACGTGACCCTGCCCGAAGAGGGGTTCGAGCTGGGACCGAACGACTTCACGGACGACCCGAAGTCACTCTGTTTCTCCTGTCATCCCCTCGGTCCCCACCCGAGCGGAGAGCACCTCCGTGAGATCCCCGAAGAGATGCTCAGGACCCTGCGCGACTACGAGGGGGAGCGGCTCGTCATCCTCCCTCTCGAAGCAAACAACACCATAACCTGCGTCACCTGCCACAACCCCCACGAACGGGGTGTGCTGAGAGGGCCCGCCGGGATCGGGGCGGACGAGGAGAACCGCCTCCGCCTGGCGACCTACAACGAGATCTGCTCGCCCTGCCACGGGAGGCACTGACGCCGGTCGGCAGAGATCCCCGCCGACCCTAAACCGACAGACCGCGAAGGAGCGAACAATGCTAGAACTTTTCATCAGGGGCGGGCCCGTCATGTATCCGCTGGCGGTTCTCTCCATTATGTCCCTGGCCATCATAGCCGAGCGCTTCTGGTTCCTTCGCCGCGCCCGCATGGACACCAAGGAATTCATGACGAAGATCAACGAGGCGCTGAGCGGCAACCAGATCGAGGAGGCCGCCGCGATCTGCGAGGAGTACCAGGGCCCGCTCGGTTCCGTCTTCCGGGAAGCCCTCAAGAAACACCAGCGCAGCAGGGAGGAGATCGAAAAGGCCATCGAAGGGTCGGGCTCGGTGGAAGTGGCCAAGATGGAGCGCAACCTCATCGTCCTGGGGACAATCGGCAAACTGTCGCCGCTCATCGGCTTTTTCGGGACCGTCATCGGCATGGTCAAGGCCTTCGAGTCCATAGCGGCCAGCGGGCTCGGCGACCCGCAGGTGGTGGCGGGCGGCATCTCCCAGTCCCTCATCACCACCGCGGGGGGCCTCGGCGTGGCCATTCCCACCGTCTTCGCCCAGTACATCTTCATACACTGGATCAACCGCTTTGTTCTGGAAATGCAGGAAAGCTCCATCAAGTTCCTGGACGGCCTCACCGATCTGGAAGAGAAACTCGCCAGGCGCACTGCTCAGCGAGACATGATCGGGGGGGAATACCTTGAAATTTAAGCGCAGCTTCGAAGACGAGGCGGAGATCATCCCCACCGCTTCCATGGCGGACATCACCTTCCTGCTTATCATCTTCTTCATGGTCGGAACGGTCTTCAACGTCGAAAAGGGCATAGAGATGCGCCTGCCCCAGTCCACGGTGCAGCAGGACATTTCCCAGGAAAACGTGATCATCTCCATCGACAAGGAAGAGAAACTTTACCTCGACGGAGAGGCGGTGGAACTGGGGGCTCTCGGCCAGGGCACCCTGGAGAAGATCGCAGGCAGCCCGGAGAGCTTCGTCCTCGTCAAGAGCGACCAAGGGGTCAGGTACCGGATCGTCATCGACGTGCTCGACGAGCTGCTCCAGGCGGGGATCACGAATATCGCCCTGCCCACGGAAGAAGAAAAGCCCTGACAGCGAGTCCTCTCATGCCCCGCCCGCAATGGTAGAAATCAATCCCGAAACCCAGAAAACGCGCCGGGAGCGGCTGGCGACTGTCATAGCCATCGGGGCCTCCGTCTTCATCCACATCTTCGTCTTCATCGGAGGAATCCAGATCTACCAGTGGGCGGAGGAGGAAAAGGAGAGGGAGAAGCTCATGGTCGTTCGGCTTTTCCAGACGGTCTCGGATATATCCGGGGATCCGCGGCCGGCACCTTCAAGGAAGCTACCCCCGCCCGATGCAAAAGTCCTTGAAAAAGGCCCCGAGACGATAGGGGAAGAGACTGTTGTCTCCGATGAGGAGTCCGGCGGTATCGAAGACGTCCTGGGAGAAATCCCACCGCCCGAAGAAGAAGAGGCCGCAGGCGAGACGGTCTTGAGCGTTGTCACCGATCTGTCCGCCGCCACCTTCACGGTCTCCGGCCCCACGGAGTATTACGGCTTCGGCACCTTCTGGACGCGGAAAGACGTGCCCACGGGGGACTACACCGCGACCTTCCATCCCGTGCCGGGACACAAAACCCCCCCCATCAGCACCAAAACGCTGGAGGCAGAGAGCAAGATCGTCTTCGTCGGCAAGTACACCCGCAGCGTCGAGGTGGAGGTTATCATCAACGACGTTCCGGGGGCCTCCTTCGAGATCCGCCGTCCCGACGGGATCCCTCTCGGAATGACACAGCCGGGGCGGGCCTTCTTTGAAGACCTGCCCTTCGGCCCGTACACGATCGTCTTTCACGACGTGCCAGGCTACCTGACTCCACCACCGCAGACAAAGGACCTGAAAAAGGGCGGTCGTCTCGCCTTCGTCGGCATCTACCGACCGGGGCAGGGGGGAAAAGCGGAGGAGAGGCATATCGAGCCGGATGTAAAGAGCCTGGATCGCCGTGTCCAGATGGTCGTCAAAAGCTACCCGCCTACCGCCATCGAGGAGAATTTTGACTACATAACCTATCCTGGGCTAATCTTCACGAAGAGCAATTTTCAGCAGGGCTGGTGCAGGGTCTACCTTGTGGTCGACGTGGATGACGGCGGGAACATCACCGGGGTTCACGTCAAGCGTCCCAGGCAGGAAGAGAGACAGGGGTTCAGCAAGCTGATCGATGCTGTCGAGAAGGCCATCGGCGGGTGGTCGTTCGACAGGGTCAGGGCCGAGGTGCACGTGGACGTGAGGTTCTATGTTGAATAGCGGACTAAAGGCGGGGCTCCGTTTCCTGACGGCCGGGCTGCTGCTCTTCTTGATGCCCGTCGTCTGTCACGGCGCCGACGATGAGGACTGCTACCGCTGCCACGGGCTGGAGGGATTTTTCGCCCAGAAGGGGGGCGAGGCGAGGCAGCTCGGCGTTTCCGCCTCCTTTTTCGAATCCTCAGTGCACTCTCTGCTCAACTGCCGCGAGTGCCACTCGGACATCTCCGCCATTCCCCACCAGGACGCCTCGAAGGAGATCAGCTGCGGGCAGGTTTGCCACCAGCGCGACCAGAGGGGCAATCCCTACTCACACGAGTCTCTCTTCTGGACCTACACGACCAGCGTGCACGGGGAGACGAAGGCGGAGAAGATCTCCTGCATGGTCTGTCACCCCGCCTCGTCGCTGAAGGAGATCACCCGGCGGGACCTTGCCGGGGAGGTCCGCCAGTGCGCCGCCTGCCACACCGAAGCGGATCACGTTCGAACCTATTTCCGGGACGTGCACTACCTCGCCCTCTCCCGGGGAAACAGGCGCGCTCCCTCCTGTCCCGACTGCCACACGGCGCACCGCATCCTTGCCCCCGACAACGAGGAGTCGTCGGTCAACCCCGGGCAGCTGGCCGGCACATGCACCTCCGGCGCCATCCCCTCCGGCCCGGCGGGACGCTGCCACGACGGCGCTTCGGAGGGGAGTCTCCGGGGGGCGGGCATGAATCCTCTCGTTCTTCCCGGCTGGAGGCTCGGCCTGGCGGGATGGTCCTTTTCCGTTCTCTACTGGATGCTGCTGCTCGGTCTCGCGTTGCGGGCTCTCGTCGGCCTGCTGAGAGGGAGGTAAACGGCTGTGAAAACTATTCCCAGAATGAGCCTGCACCTGCGGCTGCAGCACGGGGCCCTGATCCTCGCCGCGCTGGGAGCACTGGGCACCGGGTACGTCATCGCCGGCTCCCCGGTGCCGGCGGGCATGGATCTTGACCTCTGGTACCGGGTTCACCAGTGGTCGGGCATGGCGGCCCTCACGCTCATCGGCTACCATGCGACCTACCTCTTCGTGCGAGGGTACATTGAGGGGCGCAACTGGTCCACCTTCCCCCTGGGCTGGAAAAAGGGAGACTGGACGGACCTGCGACGACAGGCCGGCTACCTCCTCGGCGGCGAAGACGAACGGCCCGAGGCCGATCTCTTCCGCCCCTCCCAGAAGGCCCTCTACTGGGGCACGGGCCTTCTTCTGACGGGACTGTCCCTGACGGGAATCGGCGTCGGGCTCTGGGAGTATTTCGGTTCCTACAGCCTCCTGCCCGCCGTGGGACTTCTTGCCCACCTGCACCGCGGACTCTCCCTCCTGCTCCTGGCGGTCGCACTCTGGCACCTCTACGGCGTCCTGACCTGGGAGGGGCGGTTCGTGCCCCAGTGGACCTGGATCACAGGATCCATGTCGGAGGAGCTGGCGGCGGCCAAGGTGGCCGGGCACCACCGCGCCTTTCAGATCCAGGAGCAAGAGCGCCTCGCGAGCATCGGCAAGAAGACAGCCGAGGAGGCAGAAGAGAACGAGCAAAGTCTCGAGAAAGAGACCGTCGAGGAAGAACTCAAGGCGGGGAACCTGCTGGCGAAGGAGGAAAAATACGTCGATGCGCTCTTCCACTACCGCCGGGCGCTGGAGCGCTACCCCGGCTACTCGCAGGCGCGGTACAACATGGCCGTCGTCCTCAGGAAGATGGGAGAGCGGGCCATGGCGATGGAGAACTTCCGGCAGTTCGTGAAGGACGACCCCTTTCATCCCCTGGCGCGCAGGGCCCGGGAGAGCACCGCGGAGATCGAGGAGGAGGAGGAGCTGTGAGCGGGTCCTCGCGGAAGGGGTCCCCGGCGGCGGCGGCGCTCTTCACGGCCCTCGCGGCGCTGGCCGTTTTCGTCGCGTGGCCGCGTCACGACGCCTCCGACTGGACGGAGATGAAGAGCCGGCTCCTGGAGCAGAGGCGGACCATGATGGCAGGCGCCACCCTCCATCTGCCGACGGGGCCGCCGGAGCATCCCGAGTCCGCCTCCTTCTGCGGCAAGTGCCACTCCCTGCCGCCCCATCCCGGAGAAGGCGTAAAGCCGGCCTTCTTCAACCAGCACGCCGGCTTTCTCGAGTGTCTCGTCTGTCACTGGGCTGGGGCGTCGGGTGAACAGCCCGACCTGGTCTGGGACCGTCCGCCGCGACCCCTGAAAGAGGGCGAGGCGGAAGGGACCGCGGCGAAGAAGCTCTTTCTGAAGCTCGACGCCCCGCTGGACGGGAGCACAAGGGACCTGGCGGCCCTGAGAGACCGGGTCATCGACAGACAGAAGTGCTTCGACCGCGGTCCGGGATGCACGCAGTGCCACGGGAAGGGGAAGATGGCCCGCTACGCGAGGCCGGGACTCTCGTCGAAGGCGGAGGCCTCACTGGAGAAACTCCCCGACTTCTTCATCCTCTCCCGAGGGGCCAAGTGGTATTTCCCCCAGAAGCAGTAGCCGGGAGAGATGGTGCTTCTCAGGACCCTCATACTTGAAAGCAGGCTCCGGCGGCAAGCGGCGGCCGGGGCGGCGGCGGTCGCCCTCTGTCTCGTGGCGGGAAGCCCCGGCGGAGCGGCCTGTTTGAAGACCGCTCCTCTCTTTACCATCAGCAGCGCCGCGACGGTTCCCCTGCGTCAGCCCGCAGACCTCACCCTTCACGGAGACCGTCTCTTCGTCCTCGATGACCTCAACGCCCGCGTGATCAGCTACGGGCTCGAGGGCAAGTTCCTCTCCGCCACCAAACTGCCTGGAGGAAGCTCCGCTTCGTATCTCGGCTTCGACGTGGGCGGCGACGACAATCTCTACCTGGCCGCATCGGGAGCGGGAAAAATCGTCGTCATCAACCAGAAAGGCGAGCGGATAAGAGAGTTTCCGACGGGCGGCGGGGAGAGTCCCACCGAGCCTGTGGGAGTTGAAGTCGCCAGGGGCCAGTGCTTCGTTGTCGACAACGAGGCGCACAGCGTCAAGGTCTACGACCTTGAGGGAACACCATCAGTTCAGTGGGGAGAGCTCGGCGACGGGCCCGGCAAGTTCCGCTACCCCTTCCGACTCCTCCAGGACCCCCTGGGAAGGATCATCGTCTCCGACTCCCTCAACAGCAGGATAAAGATCTTCACTCCCGCCGGCGACCCGCTGCTTGAGTTCGGCGAGTTCGGGGTCACCGAGGGCACCCTCTACCGGCCGGCGGGGCTGGGCCTCTGGGGCGAGAACCTGCTGCTGGTGGCGGACAACTACCTCGGGGTCATCCAGGTCTACGACTTGCAGGGGGGATACCAATCCACCCTTTGCGGGGCGGACAACAAGCCGCTTATCTTCAGCAACCCCGTCAGCCTCGCCGTCAGGGGATCGACGGTTTTCGTCCTGGAAATGGGAGCCGGCCGCGTGCGGGCCCTTCAAATCCCGGGCCGAAACTAAGGCACCGGCTGTCCTCGCGGGGCTGTAAAGGATGCTGAAAATCTGTTATCTTCGAAGACAATCGCAACAGGGAGAAAGCGATGGCGGAGAAACGCTGGGAATACGGACAGGTTTATGTGCCTCACCCCGACATGTTCGGGGGCATGCCCAAGTCGGGACTGGACCTGACCCGCATCAACAAGGCCGGCCAGGAGGGATGGCAGCTGGTCGGAGTGTCCCCCTTCACCACCAGTCAGGGAGAGGTCAAGGGGGCGTTCTACATCTTCAAGCGCGCCATGGAGTAATGCCCCGTCTCTGCTCCCTGTTCCTCCTGGCAGGTTTCCTGCTGCTCGCAGGGCCACTCGGGGCGGAAGAGGAGAAGGGCGCCGGAAGTCCAACCCTCCCTCGCCGCTGCGGAGTCTGCCACCTCGAACGCATCGAGCAGGAGAAGTCGGACCTCTTCAACTTCCTCTCACTTCGCGACGCCTCGGCTCCCGGCGAGCGGGACATGTGCTACAGCTGCCACAACGGGCCGGTCCGCGACTCGCGCCGCTCCACGTGGTCGGGGCTGCAGCACCGTGCCGACGGCCGCTCCACTGAGCCGGGCCCGGGGGTGCGGGCCTCCTGCGGCACCTGCCACAATCCCCACGTGCAGACCGAGGGCGTTGCCACCTTCATGCGATTCAGAAAGGGCTACTCCGCCCACTGCCTCACGTGCCATCCCGGCAGGGGAGGAAGGAAGGGGGGGAACCACCCCTCCCCGTCAAGCGGTGGGGCCGGCAGGGGTAAGAGCCGGCCGACGTGTGATTCCTGCCACAGGATCCACCGCGCTTCCGGCCGAGGCCTGATACGCCAGAGCACGGCCAGCAGGCTCTGCGCCGGCTGCCACAGTGACAACCCCAGCACGGAAGGTGCGGGGCCGGGAGGCGCCAGCCACACCGTCGCCGGGAGCGGCCCGTCGTGCTCGACATGTCACGCCCTGCACCGGGCGCCGCGGGAGGACCTGTTGAAAGGGGCGACTGCGGACGGTACACTCTGCCTCCAGTGCCACGAGAGCCACTCTTCAGCCGCGGGAGGCGAAGGAAATCATCCCTTCTTGAAAGGACGGGTAGGCTGCCTTTCCTGCCATCGGGCCCACAATGCCGCCGGCCTCGGGAAAAAGGGCAGCCTTCTGGCAGAGTCTCCTTCCGCTCTCGACACCCTCTGCCGTGCTTGTCATGGGCCTCATTTCGACGGATCCAACAGCTGGAACCACCCCGTGGGCGCCACTGTCGGAGAACAGGACAAGGCGAAGCTCACCAAGCTCGTCGGCTACGGCGGAATCATGGGGGGGAAAGACACGGTGCAGTGCCTCTCCTGTCACAAGGCCCACGGCAGCCTCAAGGAAACGGCGGGGCTCGTCGTGAGCAGGCAGGCCCTCTGCCTGTACTGCCACAGAGCGCAGAACTCCCTGGCACCGAAGACCGCCGACTTCGGCACCCATCCGATTGCGGTCAAACCCGGGAAGGCGTCGGTGTCCACGGCCTTTCTCGAGGCCGGCGGAACGACGGGACCCGACGGAGAGGTGGTCTGTCTCACCTGTCACAGGGCCCACGGAGGAGAGCCGGAGGGGACAGGCCTCGTGCTGCCGTTGGAGAACTATTCCTGCACGCTTTGTCACACCGCCATGCAGGAAATGGCATCGACTCCCCACGGCCGCGACACCTGCGGGTCCTGCCACAGCAGCCACGGGTGGAACATCCCTTTGGAGGAGACGGGGATGGGGGGGAGCGTGATCGAAAAGGTCTGCTGGCACTGTCACGGCCTGGAGGGGTCGGTTCCCATGAGAGGTTACTTCGGCCACATCCTGGGTGTCACACCCTCGGGGGGGACGGGCGGACGCGACCTTCCTCTCTTCTGGGACGACGGCCGGCGGCTGAAGCGGGGGCTTCTCACCTGCGCCACCTGCCACGACGTTCACCGCGACCCCGTGGAGTACTCTCTCCGGCTCAAATCCGGGGAAAAGAGGGCCGAGCTTTGTCTCGGCTGCCACCGCAGGCAGGAGGCCGTCAAGGGGACGAAGCACGACCTGGCCCTCTACTTCCCGGGGGAAAAAAACCGCCTCGGCGAAACCGCTTCCAGTACCGGGACCTGCGGGGCGTGCCATCTTGCCCACAGCAGCGGTCTCGGGGACTCGTGGGCGCGCGAGGTCGAGCCCAGCCCCGGAGAGCCCGGCAGGCTATTCCCCTTCTGTACCGACTGCCACAGCGACGGCTCCTTTGCCCAGGGCAACGTTGTCAGCGAGCGGACCCACCCCGTCCCCGACGTGGTCGGCGAGAACCCCGAGATGGGGGCGGTCGACTGCGACGGCTGCCACGACACCCACGTCTGGAACCCCTTCAACCCGGCCGACAAGGGAGATTTCTTCAGTCCCGGAGACAACAGCACCAGCTTTCTCGTCAGTCCCTCCTCCGGCCGTTCTCCCCTCTGCCTGAAATGCCATTCCGCTGAAAGCCCCGTAGCGGGAACGAAGCACGACCTCAGCGCGAAGGGGGACGGGGAGGGCCTCTGCGAAGTCTGTCACCTTGCCCACGGAGGACAGAAGCTGCTCATGTGGCCGTATCCTCTCGAGAAGGAAGAATCCTACGGGAGCGAGATCTGCCTGCGCTGTCACGAAAGGGGAGAGGGAGGCGCCGATCACCCGCTCGCGATGAGTCCCGGGGCCAATCCGGGAAAGGAACTGCCCCTCTACCTGCCCTCGGGCCGGAAGTACTTCCGCGGAAAGGTCTCCTGCGGGACCTGCCACAACCCCCACATCTGGTCACCCTCATCTGCGGGGGGCGGGACGGTCACGGTGGAAGGGGGCCCGGCGACGAGCTTTCTCCGCATGGAGGCCGACGGCTACTCACCGCTCTGCTTTCCCTGCCACGCCCAGCGCTCAATGGTAGTCGGCACCGACCACGACCTTCGCGTAACGGCGCCGGACACCATGAATCTTGACGGCCTCACGGCGGACGAGAGCGGTGTGTGCGGCTCCTGCCACAGCGTCCACAACGCCCGGCATCTGCCCTTTCTCTGGAGCCGGGAAACCGGGCCGGGAGAGGACCCGCAGAGCAGATATTGCCGCGGCTGTCACGAGGAGGAGGGGATCGACGAGGCCACCGTACCCCCCCGGATAGAAGCTCATCTCGTCTCCTATCCCGGCAAGGGGATGGTGAGCCGTCCCTTCGTCCGGAGGCAGAGCTCTCTCTTCGGGTCCGCCTCGTCCCTCGCCCTGTATGACGCCGAGGGTGAGAAAAAAAACCGCGGGTACATCTCCTGCGCCACCTGCCACGACGTGCACCGCTGGGAGCCGGACACGTCCCGCTCGGGGATGGGGGTCCCCCTTGACGGCGACTCGCAGAACAGCTTTCTCAAGGAGCGCAGCACCTTCTCCATAGGAGGTTCCCTCTGCAAGGAGTGCCACGGGGAGGACACTCTGGAGCTGTACCGGCAGTACCATTTCCCGGAGAGAGAGCCGGCGGAGCCCCGGCGGCGCGGCGCCGGGGAGTGATTCACCCGGAAAGCCCGGCGAGCACCGAGGGGAGTTCCTCCGGCGATTCGAGAACGTAATCGGCGGCGCCGTTGCCGCAGGTTCGGCCCACCAGGACGGTCCTCATGCCGAGATCCTTCGCCGGCGGCAGGTTCTTCTCCAGGTCTTCCACCAGCACCGCTTCCTCCCCCTCGACCCCGAGGCGGTCCAGCACCATCCGGTAGGAGCGCGGGTCCGGTTTGGGAATGAAATCGACGGAGGCGATGTCGAAAATATCCTCGAAGAGCTCCTCCACCCCGAGGGCACGCATGACGGCGACCGAATGGGTGCGCGATCCGTTGGTGAATATGGCCTTGGGGGCCGGAAGCGACTTCAGGACGGACCTGAGTCTCTCGTTGGGCCGGAGGTAATTCCCCACTTCCACCCGGTGGACATATTCCAGGTAGTGGTCGGGATCGGCACCCCGTTCCCGCATCAGGCCCACCAGCGTCAGGCCGTAGCGGTGAAAGTAGTCCCTTCGCACCGTATCCGCCCGTTCGCACCCGACGTCGAAATACTTCTGCAGGTAGCGGTTGATGCGGGCGTCGATGGCGGCAAAGAGGCCGGACGCCTGAGGATAGAGCGTATTGTCCAGGTCGAAAAGCC
>JAUWCW010000328.1 GCA_030609125.1 Candidatus Rokuibacteriota bacterium | reverse complement strand
TCATCCCTGCTGACGGCGTTGCTCCTCCTCGAAATAGCCCTGCTATTCCTGCGGTTTTGCTCCATCAGATCGACCAAATCCGACCTAAACCTGAGCGCGAACTCTGTGAACTTATTCTTGCGTGAGCCCTAAGCCGGCGGCGGGGCCGATCGCGCCTCCGGAAAGAGGGATGGCCTTGGGGCGGTCCGCGTCAGATCTCTTTCAACAACACTTCAGAGACGTCTTTGCGCTGTGAGGACCTGCGCCACTCCGAGGGGTGTCCGACGGCGATGACCGCCATGAGATCCAGGGTTTCCGGCAGATCGAGCAGACCCCTGATCTCTACGGCGTTCTTGAGGATCTCTCCGAGCCAGACTGCACCCAGGCCGAGTGCGTGGGCGGCGAGGAGCATGTTCTGAAGGCAGGCGCCCATGGCCTGATGATCCTTGACCTCGTGGTAGACGGCCTCCCTGTCGAGAAATACCGCCAGGCAGGCGGGCGCCTCGTAGACGATGCGGCTGTACTTCGTCAGCTTCGCCATCCGGTTTCGAAGCGGTCTGTCGGCGACGATGACGAAGCGCCAGGGCTGGTTGTTCAGCCCGGACGGCGCCCAGGTGCCGGCCTTGATGATCTCCAGGAGCAACTCCCTGCCGACGGGTTCTTCCGTGAAGTGCCGCTGGCTGCGGCGGCTGTAGATTCCTTCCAGCAGATCCATCTTCGGTGCCTCAGAAGGTGAGGGCCTGGCGCTCGAGGAGCATCTCCGCCAGGAACGACCCGGGCTTGACCTCGGAGTTTGGAATGAGCTCGACCTTGTCGAGACAGAAGTGCTTGACACACGAGGCGCAGATGTAGAAGAAGCAGCCGAAATCCTCCGTCAGCGTCTTGATCATCTCCCCGCACGGCGCGAACTGGTCTTTTCTCTGCCAGGTGAGAGTTTCGGCGAAGCCCTTCTCCGCCAGGGCGGCGCCGTTGTCCATCAGGAAGAAATCAACCTCGATGTCGAAGGCCCGCATGTTGGCCGCCAGCTGCAAGGCCCCCGCCGCCAGATCCGGGCGGTCGAAGGAGTGAGTGATGATGAAAACAAACTTTTTCTGTGCCATTGCGTGATTCCTCCTGCGGGTTTGTGGAGTCGATGATGAGAAAAAACCGTCCCATTTGTCAAGCAACCTATCGGACTGCCGCGCATCAAATCCCTTGATGTCGCAGGCGAGATGTTCGTCCTTGACCTGGGGCGGGTCGATAAGTAAGGTAATGCGGTGCGCCGGGCCCTGGGAAGGGGTGTAGCCAAACGGCGAATGAAGAAAGGGGCGGATTTTCCATGAAAAGATCCTTGATTGTGACGGCGGCGCTCTTTCTCGCGACGGGTCTGTTTCAGGGCCGGGCCTCGGCGGGGACCACCGTGCAGAACGGCGACGGGACGGCGTTTGTGGTCCTGAGCCCTGTGGAGTCCAAGGAATTGATCGAGACGCGCGAAGGATTGCAGCTGGTGGACGTGAGGACGGAGCGGGAATTCAACGCAGGGGCCCTTCCCGGCTCCCGGCTCGTGACTTATTCCAGTTGGTCGCCGCAGACCTTTCTCAAGAAGATGCAGGCGTTTGACATGAACAGGCCGATTCTTCTGATTTGCGCCGTCGGCGGGCGGAGCTTTGCCGCCGCGGGGTTTCTTTCGAAGAGCGGGTTCAAGGAAGTCTACAATCTCGACAACGGTCTCCAGGCGTGGGCGCAGCAGCGGGTGCCGCTGCCCGGTACGCCCGCCGCTGCCCGGTAGGGGAGAGGATTGAAGAAACTCCTGCCCTGCGCACTGGCCGCTTTCTCTCTGCTCGCTTTTGCCGGCTGCTCGGATCGGTCCGGCTCCTCCCGCCGGTCCCTGGACGCGGCAGTCGTCCCCGGCGCGGATTTCAGCCTCAGCATCGACTACGGAGAGGTGCGCCGGTCACCGGTGGCGGGGAGTATCAGGAAGGACGCGAAGGAAGGGCACAGGGAGTACCGGGAGACGAAGATCCGCGAGCTGGAGGCGGCGACCGGGATCACGCGAGATGACCTGGAGGTCATTCTGTTCACCGCCGACGTGGATGATCTCGACCTGGATTCCTCCAACAGCCCCGAAGAGGCCGAAAAAATAGACGCTGTCCTGGCCCTGGCCCTCGGTCGGGCCATGACGCCGGAGCAGCTGAAGGCCGGGCTGGAGACTCTGGCCGAAGACGGCGAGAGCGCTACGGTTGCCGAAGGGGAGCTGAGGGGGAGGCCGATCGTCAGCGTCAGGCCCGCCGGGGTCCGCGGAGGCGGCCTCTTCGCTTCCCTTTCAAGTGATGGAAAAACGGTGTTTCTGACGCCCAGCCGTGCGAGCCTCGAAGGGGTCCTGAGCAGGGAAGAACAGGGAAGGACCGAGCGTTATCCGGGCCCTCTCGCGAGAGTCGAAGGGGAGCTGTCGAAGGAGTCGCAGGTGAAGTCGGTCCTCGTCATCCCCGGGAGTCTCAGGGAGAAGCTGGAGGAGAGGTTCAGGGAGGCGGAGGCGGCAAGCCTCAAGAAACCCGGTGCGGCGGTGATCCTGAGTTTCGCTGCCCCGTTCCGCAGTCTGACCAGTCTCTCCCTGGAAACGGAATTCACGGAGATCCTGGAGATCAGCCTCGCTGCCGATCTCGGCGGTGAAGAGCAGGCCCGGCAGGCGGCGGCACTCCTGCAGACGCTCCTTCTCCCCCTGCTGAAGGCCAGGATGGCGGAGAGAACGGGGGCCAGTCCGGCTGACCTGGAGGGGAAAATTACCGTCGGCAGCGCGGGACCGCGCCTTCTCATAACCGTCAGGCTCGAAGCCGAGGACGTGGGCGCCCTGAATCTCTAGGCTTCGCCCCCCGTCAGAACGTAGGGGAACTCGCCCTCGTCCATCTCTTCGAGAAGATCCCTTGCCTCACGCAGGATGATCCGCAGGAGGTTGACGTCCGTGTCCAGTCCGGGGGGGATGAAGGCGGAGTAGTCAATGGACGCTTCGGCGATGCGCTCGAA
>JAUWCW010000144.1 GCA_030609125.1 Candidatus Rokuibacteriota bacterium | reverse complement strand
GGCGGCGAAGGCGCTTGGCGCCATCGCTTCCAGCCGGGCGCCGTTCGTTTCCCGTGGTGACGACTCGGGGACCCACAGGAAGGAGATGGGGCTCTGGGATAAGGCCGGCATCTCCCCCGGGGGACGGTGGTACCTGGCGGTGGGTCAGGGGATGGGGGCGTCCCTCATGGTTGCCGAAGAGAAGCAGGCCTACATTCTCGCCGACCGCGGCACCTACCTGGCCTACATGGACAAGACAGGCCTGGAAGTCCTGGTGGAGGGGGACGAGAGTCTCTTCAACCCCTACGGGGTCATGGCGGTGAGCCCCGCGCGCTGGCCCCACGTCGAATACGACCTCGCCATGGCCTATATCGCCTGGATCACCTCCGTGGAGGGTCAGCGGATCATAAGGGACTACACCGTCGGCGGCAAGCCGCTCTTCATTCCCCTCGCCGTGCCTTAGGATTCCCTTACCTGCGGGGGCCGGCGGGGATCGCGAGCAGGAGATTCAGCGGCAGTGAACTCCCTTGGTGAGACGGGCGTAGCTGGGGACCCACATCCTGTCCCGGATTGTTTTCTCCAGCAGCTCAGGGACCTGGGGCCTTGTCGCCACGCCCTGGTCCATGGCCGTCTGCGCCACCGCCACGGCGATCTTGAGCGACACCTCGTGCAGGTCTTCGATGGGAGGGTAGACGCAGTTCAGCTTGAGTCGGAAGTCCGACACGAGTCCGGCGAGGGTGCTCGAGGCGGCGGAGAACATCTCGTTCGTCACGACCTTCGCCTTCACTGCCAGCGTGCCGAGACCCACACCGGGGAAAATGAAGACGTTGTTTCCCTGGCCTACCTTGAGGACCCGCCCCTGATAATCCACGTCGGGGAAGGGGCTTCCGGTGGCGACCACCGCCGCGCCGCCGGTCCAGCGGCAGATGTTCTCCGGTGTCGCCTCGGCCTTGCTGGTGGGGTTGGAGAGAGGAAAGATGACCGGCCTGGGGCAGTGCTCGTTCATCCCCTTCACGATCTTCTCGGAAAATGATCCGGCCTGGGCGGAGAGACCGAGCAGGACCGTGGGATGCGCGTTGGCGACAATGTCTTCCAGGCCCGGAGCGGCATCGGAAGAGAGCTTCCACTGCGCCATTATGGCCGCCGGCTTGCTGAAGGACTTCTTGTACTCGTCCACCCCGCCCCGGCCGTCGTGGAGGAGTCCCCGGCTGTCGAGAAGATAGATGCGGTCGTAGGCATCCTGGGCCGAGAGCCCCTGGCCGACCAGGTCCGAGTGGATCTGCCTGGCGACGCCGATACCGGCGGCCCCGGCGCCGTAGATGACGAACGTCTGCTCAGTCAGCCGGCCGTCGATGACCCTCATGGCCCCCTTGATGCCGGCGAGCACCACCGCGCCCGTTCCCTGGATGTCGTCGTTGAAGGACATGAGATTGTCGCGGTACTTGTCGAGGAGGGTGAAGGCGTTCTGCTTGCTGAAGTCCTCCCACTGAACGAGGGAGTCGGGGAAGTTCCTCCTGACGGCCTCGATGAACATGTCGACGAACTCGAAGTACCTCTCCCCGCGAAGGCGCCGCTGTCGGGAGCCGAGATAGAGGGGATCGTTCTGCAGCTCCAGGTTGTCGGTGCCGATGTCGAGGGTGATGGGCAGGCAGTTGGAGGGGTTGATGCCCGCCCCGGCGATGTAGAGCGAGAGTTTGCCGATGGGGATGCCCATGCCGCCGATGCCCTGGTCGCCGATGCCGAGGATGCCTTCGGAGTCGGTGACGACGATGACCTTTATTTTTCCGTACGGCAGAGACTGGAAGATGTCGTCGGCGCGATCGATATTCTCGGGCGAGAGGAAAATGCCCCGGGTGTAGCGGAAGATGTGGCTGTATGTCTTGCAGGCGTCTCCCACGGTGGGGGTGTAGATGATGCCGATCATCTCGTTCAGGTACTTGGTAATGAGGGCGTAGAAGAGAACCTCGTTTCTGTCCTGGAGGCCGCGGAGAAAAATGTAGCGCTCGATATCGGTCGGTTTCTTCAGGAAGTTTTCGTACGCCCGGCTGATCTGATCCTCCAGGGTGGAGATGGCGGAAGGGAGGAAGCCGTCCATGTTGAAAAGCCTTCTCTCGTCGAGAGTGAAGGCCGAGCCTTTGTTCAGAATCGGGTTGTGGAGCAGGGCGAAACCGTCGCTGTCCACCTCGATGACGATGTCGTCGTTCTCGTCTTTGAGTATCTTGTACTGGAGCATCGCTGTCCCCTCCCTGGGGTTGTCCGGCAACAGTGTAGGACAACAAATCCCGTGTGTATATACAAAAGGGGGCTGTTTCAGGTGCGGCTGACGGTGATCTTTCTGCCGCCGCCGCCGGTGCGCTCGAGGGTCACGGTTATGGTCCCTTCCGGAAGCAGGCCGGAGGCCCTTTCGGCCCATTCCACCGCCACGATGCCGGCAGCGTCGAAATACTCGTGAAGGCCGAGCTCGGCAATCTCCTCGGCGTGCTCCAGGCGATAAAGGTCAATGTGGTAGAGGGGAGGGTCCCCCTCGTACTCGTTGATGATGGAGAAGGTGGGGCTTGTGGCGGTGGCGGCGGGAAGGCCCAGCGCCTCGGCCATCCCCTTGACGAAAACCGTCTTGCCCGAGCCGAGCGGGCCCACGAGAGCGACGACGCTCCCCGGCGAGAGCCCCTTCGCCAGGCGGCGGGCGATGCCGGCCGTCTCTTCAGGTGCGGAGGAGTTGTAGGTTTTGGCGGTTGATCTCTTCATGTTCCTCGCGCGCGAGAGCCTCCCTGACCGCGGAGGGAACGAGGTCGGCCACCTCTGCGGCGAGATAGCCCCAGTCTCCGACGCGGGACGCGGCCAGGTCGCCCGCCCTGCCGTGGAGAAAGGTGCCTATGACGGCGGCGTCCGGCACGCTCCGTCCCTGGGCGATGAATGAGGCGACTATCCCGGTGAGGACGTCGCCCATGCCCCCCGCCGCCATGCCGGGGTTGCCGGTGGAATTGACGAAAACTTCTCCCGCCGGCGTGGCAATGACCGTGTGAGCTCCTTTCAGGACGACCAGGACCCCGTATTCTTTCGAAAACTCCCGGGAGAGCTCTACCCTTCGGGCCTGGACCTCGGCGGCTGTGAGTCCCAGGAGCCGGCCCAGTTCGCCGGGGTGGGGCGTGATGATGACCTCGGCCTTGCTCTCGAGAAGAACGGACGGTGACTCGGCCAGGGCGTTCAGGCCGTCGGCGTCTATGACCATGGGCACCCGCACCCGGGGGATGAGGTCGCGGACGAGGCGGGCTGTTTCGGGGGTAGACGAAAGACCCGGCCCGACTGCCAGAACGTTCTTGCCCGGCAGGGCCGCGAGGATCATCTCGAGTGTCCGCTCGCCGGAGGCGCCCCGGCCGGTTTCGGGGAGAGACAGAATCATGGCCTCCGGGAGCGAATCAAGGACGGGAGGCGCCTGGCTCTCAGGCAGGGCCACGGTGACCAGGCCTGCGCCGGCCCTGAGAGCTCCCCTGGCGGCGAGAATGGACGCCCCCGCCAGACCCCGCGAGCCGGCGAGCAGGAGGGCGTGCCCGAATGTTCCCTTGTGGCTGGAGGGGGAGCGAGGTGAGAGGAGCCGGGAAACATCGCCGGCGGTGACGAGATGGTGCGAGGCCGGCATCTTCTCCTCCAGGGCCCTCGGAAAGCCGATGTGGGAGAGATAGAGGGTCCCGTACTTCTCTGCCGCGGGGTAGAGGAACTGTCCGACTTTGGGCAGACCGAAGGTCACGGTCCGGGATGCGCTGACGGCCGCTCCCGACAGCAGGCCCGTGTCGGCGGAGAGTCCCGAGGGGATGTCGACGGCAAGGACAGGAAGGCCCAGGCCGTTGATGAGGGAGATGGCGTCGGCAAGAATCCCCCTGACGGGTGGACTGAACCCGGTACCGAGGAGGGCGTCGATGACGAGCGCCGAACCCCGGGCCTCGGCGCCGGCGGCTTCAAGGGCGGCCTTGTCAGGGACAGCCGTCACCCTGAGGCCGCATCGTCCGGCCATGTCGAGGTTGGCTCTCGGGCCGGGTTTCAGGTCCTGGAAAGACCCGAAGAGAAAGACCGCCGGTTCAGCGCCCATGCGAAGCAGGCGCCTTCCCGCCACCAGGCCGTCGCCGCCGTTGTTCCCCTTGCCGCAGAAGATGGGGACCTTGCGGCCGCGGAGGTCCCCGAGCATCTCCACGGCGGCTTCGGCCACCGCGCGGCCCGCATTCTCCATGAGGGTCAGGGCGGGAATGCTGAAATGCTCCGTTGCCTGGCGGTCCATGGCCGCCATTTCCACGGCCGTGAGGAGTTTCAACGGTTCCCTCCCGTCTCCCGGAGGCTTGCGTCGGGTCCCGTGTGCGGTCGAAGACTCATGTGCCGCTCCGGGCGGGAACGGGAACGATGAGGCAGACGGCCTGTGCGGCTATCCCCTCCTCTCTCCCGGTGAAGCCCAGGCCCTCCGCCGTGGTGGCCTTGACCCCGACCCGGCCCGGATCGAGGCCGACACACCTGGCGATGTTCCGCTGCATGGCCGGGTAATGAGGCGAGAGCTTCGGTTTCTCCGCGATAATGCAGGAATCGACATGGGACGCCCGGAACCCGGCTTCGGCTATGAGAGCGGTGACGCTCTCGAGAATGTCCAGGCTGGATCGGTCCTTGTTCGACGGGTCGCTGTCCGGGAAGTGGAGGCCGATATCACCGAGGCCGGCGGCCCCGAGGAGAGCGTCGCTTATGGCGTGGAGGAGGACGTCGGCGTCGGAATGGCCGGCCAGGCCCCGAGGATAGGGGATCTTCTCCCCGCCCAGGACAAGGTCCCGTCCTTCGCAGAAGGGATGCACGTCTATGCCGGTGCCGATCCTGACGCTTTCCGGGCTCATCACTGTCCTTCCCCTTTCCGGGCAACTGATGAACGGTGCGGGCAGACGGCGGATGAACGCCTGCGGGCCGCTCCCACGCGCCGTCCGCCGGGATTGATTCTCGGGAATTTCACCATGAAATGCAAATCATCCTTCACTGTTTTCGCACAAGGGCCCGGGCCAGGGCGAGGTCGCCGGGGGTGGTCACCTTCATGTTCCGCGACGAACCTTCGACGAGCCGGACCGGGAGCCCGAGCCTTTCCACGAGAGAGGCGTCGTCGGTACCCCTGTATCCGTCGGATGAAGCCCTGGAGTGGGCTTCCCTGAGGATGCCGGCACGGAAAGCCTGCGGGGTCTGGGCCTGCCACAGGCTGCTGCGGTCCACTGTTTCCACGACCATCCCGCGTCGCGATCGCATCTTTATCGTATCCTGGGCGGGAACGGCGGCAAGGGCCGCGCCGTGTCTCGCGGCGGCCTCGATGACCCGGGTGATGACGGCGGCGGTGATGAAGGGGCGCGCCGCGTCGTGAACAACGACGATCTCCACGTCCTCCGGGAGGGCTTTCAGGCCCATGAAAACCGAGTCCTGGCGCTCCCGTCCCCCGGCGACGGGAGGCAGGCACTTGTTCAGGGGATACCTCTGCAGGACCCGACGGCGAAAGGTCCCGAGAAGGTCTCGGGGAAGGACGGGCTGTATGAGCGCTACGGCCCGGTGGCGCTGAAAGACCCTGAGGGAATGGAGAACAAGGGGCTCTCCGTCGAGGAGGATGAAGGGCTTCGGCGTTTTCAGGCCCGTCCTGGTGCCGCTCCCCGCGGCGGGGATGATGACGGCTGCACGCATCAGCTTCCGGAACCGCCGGGCTGAGCCTCAGAGACGGAAGCTTCGAAGGCGCTGTTCTCCTTCATCTGG
>JAUWCW010000096.1 GCA_030609125.1 Candidatus Rokuibacteriota bacterium | reverse complement strand
CAGGCGTGGGGTTCATGGAGAGGATTATAGTAAAATCCTGTTCAGACAGGGGAAGATGAGGATATTTTCCTCCGCCGGACTGCTCCGTGCCGGAGAGGCTGGGGTGGAGCGGCAAAAGCTGGTATTCTTGCTGACAAAGGGGGTGGTGGTCATGAGAATTCACGGCATGCGGTGCATCGCGGGGCGGATGGCCATTCCCGTGCTCGCAGCGACGGTGCTGCTCACCACCTTCACTGCGACGGCGCAGCACCGGAGTTACCGGGGAGAGAGTTACGATCGGGAATACGATCCCAGATACAACAGGGACCTGAACCCGAAGTACAATAGGAGTCTCAATCCCGACTACAACCGGCAGATCAACCCGCTCTACAACCGGGAGCTGGATCCGCGTTACAACAGGTCCCTCAACCCCGAGTACAACAAGTCGTTGAACCCCAGGTATGAGCGACTGCTGAACCCTGTCCGCAACACCCTCCTCAACCCCGTCCGGAACAGGGATCTCAATCCCCTCCGGAGCGAATGGACGGGATACTACCTCTTCGACCTGGAGGCGCGGCTGACGGGACTGGCCGCGGCGGCGGGTGGACGCGAGGTTCTCAACCTCTTCGATCCTGCCGGGAGGTGGACGGGCTTTGCCGTGCAGGACGGGGGGCAGGGCTACAACCTGTTCGACCTGGAGGCAGCGTGGAGCGGGTACCTCCGTCCGGACGGGGGAAGAGGATACAACCTCTTCGGCCTCGACGGGACGTGGCGGGGATACCTGCGATAGACAAGGGAGGCACTCATGGCGATAGTGGCGGTCAGTATTGCGCCCCTCGGTACCGGAAGCACCAGCGTAAGCTCCTACGTCGCGGGGGCGGAGAAGATCCTCCGGGCGGACGGCAGGGTGAGATTCAAACTCGGTCCGATGTTCACGACGATCCAGGGAGATCTCGGCGACTGCCTCGACGTTATTCGCAAGATGCACGAGTCTCTCTTCGATGCCGGGGCGCTGCGGGTTTCGACCACGATCAAGATCGACGACCGCCGTGACAAGCCCGGGGACATGGACGACAAGGTCAGGTCCGTTGAGGAGAAGCTCGGCACGATGGAGTAAACCACCCGAAAATACTCATAATTAACTGCTTTGTACTTCGTTTAACAATGCCTTGAAAATAAAGGAAAAAGGCTTATATTATAAGTAGGCCCCGAGAGGCTTGGATACTGCGGGTCATGTCGGGAGTTGGATGCCCGGGGGCGGGCGCGTTGCGGAGGAATACACACAACGAGCAAGGAGGCCCCGGGGATGGACTCCGGCGGAGGTTATCCGGACCCGGTCACTCGGGGCCGTTTCTATGCCTACCAACTTCCGCCGCCGACTGAATATTCACTGCTTCCGGATTCGTTGCCGGAGCCCTAGCTGAAATCGACCTTGACGGGTTCCCTGGCCGCAGCCTCTGTGAGCTCGAAGAAGGCTTCCTTGTGAAACGAGAACTGGGCGGCTATGAGATTAGAGGGGAAGGCCTCGGTCAGGGTGTTGTAGTCTCTCACGACAGCGTTGTAATACCGGCGGGCATATTCGATGCCGTTCTCGATTTCCTGGAGCTGGCCCTGGAGCTTGAGAAAGCTCTCGTTGGCCTTCAGCTCCGGATACGCCTCGGAAAGGGCGAATATGGACTTGAGGGTCTCCTGGAAGATGTTCTCCGCGGCGCCCTTGGCCATGGGACCGGAGGCTTTCATGGCATTCGCGCGCGCCTCGGTTACGCCGGTGAGCGTCTCCTTCTCGTGAGAGGCGTACCCCTTCACCGTTTCCACCAGGTTGTCGACGAGGTTGTAGCGCTTGCGCAGAAACACGTCGATGTCGGCCCAGGCGGAGCGGACGGTATTTCGCATCCGCACCAGGCGGTTGTACAGGGCGATCACGACGAATGCCAGCAGAACTATGAGCGTGACGAGAACGAGCAGTATCATAACCACCACCTCCAGGATCATTCTTACTGCAAGGGGTCTCTCTTGTCAACGCACCACGTGACGAGTGCCGGAACGGGGCCGACCGGAAGGCTCACTCGGGACTGAAGCGGTTGAGAAAGGCGCGCTCGTCGTTCGAAAGGCTTGCCGGTCCCATTTCCCGCAGTTTTGTGATGACGCGGTCCAGCTCCTCCCTGTTGACAGGGTGCAGGTCCTCGCGCCTGATCCTGGACCAGCGTCCGGCGTCTCCCGACTTTACCGACGGGGCGCCGGCCTTCCTCTTGAAGCGGGCCGCCGGGGACGACCACTCCATCCAGCGAAGGTAGAGAAAACCTCCCAGGAAGCCTCCGAGGTGGGCGAAGTGCGCTACGCCGCCGCCGGTGCCGCTCAGCCCGGAAAAGATGGAGAGGGCCGTCATGATGCCCACGAACAGCCTGGCCTCAATCGGGAGCAGACCATAGATGTAGATTTTTTCCCGCGGCCAGTAGCGGGCAAAAGCGAGGAAGACGCCGAATATCGCGCCGGAGGCTCCAATTATGGGCGAGTAGGGGGTGAAGAAGAAGGAGAGGATTGCACCCATGATTCCGCTGAAGAAATAGAGGGCGAGAAAATGCCTTCCGCCGAGGCGGTGTTCGAGGCGGGGGCCGAAGAAGTAGAGCCCCAGCATGTTGAACAGGAGGTGGCCGAATCCGCCGTGGATGAACATGTAGGTGATCAGCGTCCAGGGTCTGGTGAGGGCGAAGGCGGGCACGAGAACGAAGGCCTGGAGAAAGGAAGGATTGCTCATGGCGAGCAGAAAGACCGCCACGTTCGCAATAATCAGCCGCAGCACCCAGGGAGTCATCATGGAATCAGCACCGGGACCCTTTATAGCACACCGGGCCATGCGGCGGTACACGGCCACCGGATTCCTGCCGAAAGGGCCCGGTCCGGGCATCTTCCCCGGAGCGGCCCTGATGTGCCATACTTGACCCGGCGGCGGCAGAGGAGGCAACCATGCCCAAGGGTAAGATGTCGATCGGCGATTTCGATCCATCGCAGTTCATCGACCGGTTCCGGAGCGACCTTGGGGTTGCATGGGCGCAGGCTGATGAGAACCTCTCCTGGCTCGCGGAGAACCTGCACCCGTATTTCTTTGTAACCATGCAGGATGAGGGCGCGGCCCTGGTCAACCTGGCGGCGGGCCTGCACACCCTGGCGGCGGGAAAGCGGCTGGTCCTTGCGGACGAGGGCAAGCAGCTCATCCTGGCGACCCTCGACGCACCCGGATCCTTCTACAGGTCCCTGAGGTCCTACGGTCGGCGGGACCTCTCCTACGCCGAGCTCACCCATTCCTTCAGGCCCGTGCCGGGCGGTGAGCGCCGGTTAGAGGTCCAGCGCTTCGAGTTCGACCTGAAGCACAGCCTCCGCGTGGACCGCCGCAAGGGCTGCCGACGGACGAAGAAGGGCGACGAAGTGAAGCGGACGCTGCGGCGTCTCTACCCGAAGTACGACGTGAGAGATTTCGAAGAGGATTTTCATCTTCTCTGCCTGAACAACGGGCACTACGTCCGGATATCCCCGCCGGAGAGGACGGCCCGTGTGCTCTGGCTCTACCAGCAGGGGAAGCGATTCGACGGTCTCTACCTCGATGTGGAAGAGGCGGAGGACGTTACGCGCAGCAGGGGTTCAAGGATCGTCTTCGCCGTCGCCAATCCCCCGGAGCGGGATTTTCTCTCCCAGGTGATGGAAGTGTTCCACCGGATGCGCGTAGGCGTGCAGAGGGCCTACTGCCTGATGATACACACCGCCGAGGGCCCTTTTTTTCTAGGGACGTTTTACGCAAAGAGGGCGGGCGGGCACCTTCCCGGGAAGGACTCGCCGTTCTTCCGGAAGCTCAAGTCCGAGCTCTACAACACCCAGATCGTTTCCACGACGAGCCGCCCCTACGGCCGGTTTGTTCTCCGGCGCATCATGACGGGGGAAGAGGCGTCGTTGACGAACGCCTTCATCTCTTTCTGTCACACCACGCTCGCCCACGGCCAGCCGGACCGCTATGACATTTCCGAGGTCGTCAGCGCCTTTCTCTCCGCCGAAAGCCTTGCCCGGATGTTCTGCAGGCTTTTTCGCGTCAGGTTCGACCCCGACCTCAAGAGCCGCAGAGGCTTCAAGTCCGTCCTGGCGAAGACGGAAGCGGCCGTGGAGAGTTACAACACCGGGCACCGGCATCTCGACGAGCTCAGAAGAGGCATCTACAGGACGGTGGTCCTTTTCATCCGTCACACGCTCAAGACCAATTTCTACGTTCCGGAAAAGAACGCTCTCGCCTTCCGGCTCGATCCCGCTTATCTTGGCGAGCTGGGTGAAGAATTCACCTCCGATCTCCCCGCCGGGGAGCCCTTTCGCGTCACCTTCTTCTCGGGCCGGCACGGGACGGGCTACCACGTCGGGTTTGCCGACATCGCCCGGGGGGGGTGGCGCACCGTGGTGTGCACCAGCGAGGACGACTACAATCAGACCGCCGAAACGCTCTTCCGGGAAGTCTACGTTCTCGCCCACACCCAGCACCTGAAGAACAAGGACATCTACGAGGGCGGCTCGAAGATGGCCGTCGCTCTCGACGTCTCCGATGTGGGCGACGAGCGGCACCGGCAGCTGCGTCTCCACAAGCTTCAATTCGGATTCATCAACGCGTTCTTCGACATTTTTTCAGGAGCAGGGGGAGAGTCCTGCCATAGCAGAGTGGTCGACTACTACGGCGAGGAGGAAGCCATCGAGCTCGGGCCCGACGAGAACATGCACGACTCGATGATCGAGCGGATAGCGAGGCAGGCCGTCAAAAGGCGGTACCTTCTCGGCAAGGGTGTCATTTCGAGCAAGGCCGTCGGGATAAACCACAAGCGCTACGGAGTGACGTCTCTTGGCGTGGTGGCTTTCGCGGAAGAGACGATGAAAGAGCTTGGTGTCGACATCAGGAAGCAGAGTTTCTCCGTCAAGATGACCGGGGGACCATCGGGAGACGTGGCCGGCAACAGCCTGAAGTTCCTTCTCCAGCGCTGTCCCAGGATGCAGGTGAAACTGATCCTGGACGGGTCCGGAATACTGCACGATCCTCGCGGAATCGACCGCGGGGAACTGCGGCGCATTCTGTTCCGGGGGAGCATTGACGCCTTCCGCCCTGAGAAGATACATCCCGGAGGCTCTCTGCTTTCACGCCGGGCCGTTCGCCGCATGGGGATGAAAGAAATGTACCGGCGCCAGGTGCGCAGGTCGAACGGACTTACCATCCAGTGGGTCACGGCGGACGAGATGCACAGGGATTTCGCGGAAACGATCTTTTCCGTCCCGGCGGACCTCTTCATACCTGCCGGAGGGAGGCCCGAGACCGTCGACGGCCGGAACTGGAACCGGTTCTTCACCGAAGAGGGGAAACCGACCTGTCGTGCCATCGTTGAGGGAGCCAACTCCTTCCTGACCGCCCAGGCCAGAGACGGTCTGCAGAGCAAGGGAGTCATCGTTATTCGCGACGCGTCCGCCAACAAGTGCGGCGTCATCTCCTCCAGCTACGAGATCATCGCCAATCTTCTGATGAGCGACGAGGAATTTCTGAAACACAAGGAGTCCTACGTCGCCGACGTCCTGAAGATTCTCGAGAAGCGCGCCGTGGATGAGGCGAGATATATCTTCCGGCGCCATCGCGAGTCGGAGGGGGAGCTGAGTTTCACGGAGATATCGGACTCGCTGAGCTCCGAGATAAACGAGCTTTACTCCAGGCTCTTCGCCTTTCTCCGTTCCCGGCCGGAACTGCTCTCACGGCCGGCGTATCGCCGGGTACTGCTTGCCCACCTGCCGCGCTTCGTGGGGAGACACGATCGCTTCCGCCGGAGAATCAGCCTCCTGCCGATGAAGTATCGCTGCGCCATGGCGGCCAGCGAGATTGCCGCCGCCGTCGTTTACGGCGGGGGCTGGAAAAAGAACTTCGAGGAGTCTCTCACGGAGTACGTGACGAGAGAGTTCGCCGCGCCGGCGAAAGCGAGGAGGTGAGGCTCCGCCGGCGTGTCAGCCGGCTTCCTTGAGCCTGCGGACCAGTTCCACCACCTGTTCGTCGGCCCTTTTCGCATCGAGGGGACAGGCCGCGGCGCCACGGTGGCCGCCGCCGCCGAAATCGCTGGCAACCTGCCCGCAGTGGACGCCGCTGGTCCTGTTGAAGATGTTGTGACCCAGGGAGGCGGCCACGAACTTTTTTCCCGGACCCCACTGGAGCCGCAGGGAGACGTTGGTCTCGGGAAAGAGGGCGTAGACGAGAAAGCGGTTGCCGATGGGCGCCGTTTCAAGGCCGCGGAAGTCGGTGACGACCACGTTGCCCTCAGTGCGGGAGTGCTTCTTCAGCAGATCGAGGAAGGCCAGGTTGTTTTCCCGCAGCAGAGCGGCCCTCCTCTCGACCTCGGGCTGGGCAAGGACTTCGACGAGGGTTTTGGTCTTGAGCCATTCGATGAGGTTGAGGAAATACTCCTTGAAGCCGCCTATGCCGGAACGGGAATCTATGGTGAAGCCCAGGAGAATGACTCCCGTGGCGTTGAGAATGTCCTCCTTCGTGAGATTGGCGGAATCAAAGCGGTCGGTCTCCTCCACGAGATGGGCATAGCCGCTGAGCTTCTCCGAGGAGTAGTAGGAGTAGATGACCCGGGCCACGCTGGGGGCAATATCGTGTTTTCCCTTGAAGTCCGCCGGCGGCTTTTCGTTGCTGTCCGTGAGAGCGTGGTGGTCGAACCACATGGCGCAGGAGGGGTGGTAGGGGAGGTTCGCCATGATGTCCGTCGGGGCGATCTCGAAACGCTTGTCGGTGATGTCCTGAGGGTGAACGAGCTCGATGGTTTCGATATCCTCCATGGTCGTGACCAGGACCGCCGAAGTGACTCCGTCCAGATCACCTCTCGTTACCAGTCTCACAGTCTCCTCCTCCCGCGGCGATCCCGTCGCCCGCTGCCTGCGCTGCAGTATACTATAAAGTCATGGTCGAGAATGCCGGCATGGGAAGCCCCGATAACCGGGACGTCATGAAGCCTGAAGATATCGTGGCCGACGAAAAGGTTAGGCGGCGGGAATTTCCCGTCACCGCTCACCGCCTCTTCATGGCCCACGCCGGGGTTGCCCCGCTGCCGAGGGTGGCCGTGGAGGCCATCAGGGAGTACACCGAAGAGGGAAGCCGGGACCACCAGGAGAGCGGCCTGCTGGGCAGGAGGGTGGAGGAGGCACGGGCGGCGGCGGGGCGTCTCCTCGGCTGTTCACCCGGGGAGGTGGCGCTCCTC
>JAUWCW010000200.1 GCA_030609125.1 Candidatus Rokuibacteriota bacterium | reverse complement strand
TGTGCCGCTACAGTCCCAGCCCGAGGCGCTCTTAACAAGGTATTCGCCCTCGGTGCAGGCAGCGGCAAGTTTTTCCGGGGCTATGGCGCCGTCTACTATCATCGCGCCAGTGATTCCCTCGTCGACCACCGCGACCCTGATGTGTTTCGAAAGGCGCTTGTCCGTGACCAGGTCGGGATCGTCGCCGAGACGGGCGACGATCGTCACCTTCCTCCCCGGCTGGGTGAACTTGATGGCGTTCGAAAGCAGATTGGCAGTGAGCTGGATGATCTTGTCCCCGTCGCCCACGATGACGGGAAGGCCGGGCTCGATATCGGCGACCAGCTCCACCTGGCGGGCGGCGGCACCTCCCCTGAACGTCTCCAGGGTGCTCAGGATGGCCCGCTCGACGCTGATCTCCTCCATTTTCCACTTGAACTTGCCGGAGCTGATCTTCTGCAGGTCCAGCAAATCGTTGATCAGGCGCGTGAGACGGTCCGTCTCCTCGTTGATGACCCTCAGGTATTTCGTCTGCCGCTCGGGCTCGATAGTCCCCACCCTTTCCATCATCACCTCAGCGAAGTACTTGATGGAGGTCAGTGGCGTGCGAAGCTCGTGGGAGACAATGGAGATGAAATCGTCTTTCATCTCGTTCAGGTGCCGTATGGTGTCGATCATGGAGTTGAAACTTCGTCCCATGACCCCCAGCTCGTCTTCGGTCTTGATGTCGACCCTGGCGCTCATGTCTCCGCCTTCGACGATCTTGATGGTGCCCATCATCCGGGAGACGGGCCGGTTTACGAGGATCTGCACCAGGATGGCGATGGCCAGGGACGTGGCGACAATCGTCGCCAGGGCGGAGATCGCGGCGGTTGTCCTCAGAATCGCCCTGTTGCTGGCGATCCGCTCCTGGGTGCTCGCCATGGAGAGACAGACATCCAGTATCCCGAGCACCCTTCTCTTGGAATCGTGGCAGTCAAAGCAGCGCTCCTGGTTGAAGAGCGGCCGGACCATGCAGAACTCCCTCTGGCTGCCTACGTCGTAGGCCGTGCCCCTCCCGGACCCATCGAGATACTCGTCGTAGTGGATCTCGGATATCTTCTTGCCTACATCCTGGGGGTTGAGAGACTGGAGAATCGTGCCGTCCTGGGAGAATATCACCAGCTGCTTCAGCTCCGTGTAGGCGTTCACCAACTCCGTCATCTGTATGAGCCGCTGCATGTGTCCGCTCTCGGAAGTCGACGAAATGCTGTTGAAAATCGCCTCCATGAGGTTGACCGCCTTGCGCCGCGTCGCCTCCTCGAACTCCTCGTTAAGTGACTTGAGGCTGACGAAGGTCGTTATGCTGTAGGAGGAGCCAAGGAAGATGCAGAGGATCAGGGCGACCCAGAAGATTATCTTGATCTGAAGTCTTTTTCTGAGCATGAGACCCCTTTTTCAGCCGCAGGAATTCGATTAGTCATGCTAGTGGAATCGTCCGTGAAAGTAAAGTCTCTGAAAAGTCGGGGGAAAATCAACTTCAGACGAAGTCGGGGGAGAACTCGGGGTCCGGTCTGACAATGAGGGGCCGGAACTCGGCGCTTTCGTTGTGGCCGAGGATGTGGAGAAATCTCTGCAGGATCCTCTCTTCCAGCAGCTTCACGTCGGCGGGAGTCATGCCGGAGACGTCAACCTGCCCTCCGGCCATCTGGCCGTGACCGCCTGCCGTGCCTTGCTTGCCGAGCAGTTTTTTTATCAGGCGGCCGGCGCGCGCCTTGAGGTTGGTGCTTCGAAGGGATATGTAGATCTGGTCTTGAAAACAGCCGATGGTGATGCACCAGGTCATCCGCTCGTGGGCCATGAGGAAATCGGCGACTTCCGACACGATATCCGGCGAGTCCACGTTTCCGAGCTTCGAGCCGATGACATTCCGGTAGGAGAAGGCGCGGTGCAGGGCCCGGTCGATGGCCGTGAAGTAGCTCCGCGGCAGCCTGGGGTGCTCGATCTGAGCGAGAATCTTCTTCTGCACCAGCGGAAAAAGCCCCAGGTAGGCCCGCACGTCTTCCGGAGACGCCTCCCGCCCCAGGTCACGGGTTTCGGAGGAGACGCCGTAGGCCAGGGCCGTGGCAAGCCGGGCGGGGGGGGTGAGCCCCGACGCCTCCAGGTACTCGAAGAGTATGGTCGCCGTCGCACCGTAGCCGGGCCGCACATCCACCCACGCCGCCTCTGTCGATTTGAGCAGGGGGTGATGGTCGATCACGATGCGGGGCTTGTAGGAACGCGGGTAGGGGTTGTTGCCCGACCGGGGCTGGGTGTCCACGAGGGCCACGTTCATCGGTCGGCGCACATGCCGGATCGGGCGCAGGGGACGGATGGGGAGTCTCAGGTGCTTGACCATGGCCTGGTTTTCGGCCCTGCCGATAACGCCGTCGTAAACGATGCGGCACTTGATCCCCGCCAGCTGCTCCAGCAGGAACTTAAGGGCCGCCGAACTGGCGAGAGAGTCGGGGTCGGGGTTGCTGTGGGCGCAGATGTTCAGGCTTTTCACGCCCCGGGCGGCCTCGAGGAGGCCGGCGAGACGGGCCGCCCTCCCTCCCGCGGCCCGGGCGCTTTCAGATGCTTCGGTCACCATGCTCCAGTCAATCGTTCGAGAGTTCAGTCCTTTCCCCCACATTCTTGCGAAGGGCTCGCGGGCCGTCAAGTTATTTCCGGCAATTGACAGCGGGCAATTCTTTCCCTACATTCAAGGCGACTTTTGTCAGCTGCGCTGAATTCTCCGACACGAAGGCAACCCAGGGGGAGGGTACCCATGGATGTGACGGTCGCAAAGGTTTTTCAGGAAGTCTCCCGCGTCCACCACGACAAACCAGCCATTAAGGTGAAAAAGGGAGACGCCTACGAGGCGGTGACCTTCGGCGAACTGTACGGGCTGGTTCGTGAGCTCGGGACAGGGCTGCAGTCCCTCGGCGTGGAACGGGGAGACAAGGTGGGCATCATTTCCGACAACAGGCCGGAGTGGATCCGCAGCGATCTTGCCTGCATCTGCATCGGCGCCGTCGACGTCCCTCGCGGGAGCGATTCGTCGGCGCGGGAGATCGACTACATCCTGAGCCATTGCGATGCCGTAGCGGTCTTCGTGGAAAACGAAGCGCAGCTGAAGAAAGTCTCCTCCCTCCGGCCCCGCCTTCCGGGAATCCGCTTCATGGTCGTCATGGACCCCGGCTACAGCGGCACACCCTCTGAAGGAGTCTACAGGCTCGCCGACGTGGCGGAAAAGGGGAGGGCCCTCCTCGAGGAGGGGAACGAGGGTTTCGAGGAGGCCCTCATGGCCGTGAAGGCCGAAGACCTGGCGACCATCATCTACACCTCCGGGACGACCGGCGAGCCGAAGGGGGTCATGCTTTCCCACCGCAACCTGATGCATAACATAGAGGTCCTCCCCGGCTGGATAGGGATCGGCGAAACGGACCGCTTCCTCTCCATCCTCCCGCCCTGGCACGTCTTCGAGAGGATGGTCGAGTACATCGCCATGGCCTCCGGAGCTTCGCTGGCGTACACGAACATCCGCACCTTCGCCGCCGATATGGCCCTTGAAAAGCCCACCTACATCGCCAGCGTCCCCCGCATCTGGGAGGGTATTTACTCGAAGGTCATGGCCAACATCTCCAAGCAGCCAGAAAAGAAGCAGAAGATCTTTCATGCCCTGGTCAACCTGAGCAAAAAGTATGTCAGGGCACGCAAGGTCCTGCAGGGCAGGGACCCCCTCTTTGCGCCCGAGCCGCCCCTTTCGCGGGCGATGAAGCTCCTCACATCCCTTCTCACCGTCGTCTTTCTCCATCCCCTCTACTGCTTTGCCCAGAAGAAGTTCGCCCCCATCAGGGAGCGAACCGGCGGCAAACTCCGGGCCGCCATCTCCGGGGGCGGGGCCCTGCCTCCCTACGTGGACGAGTTCTTTTCCGCCGTCGGCATCACCCTCCTGGAAGGCTACGGATTGACGGAGACCTCCCCCGTCCTGGCGGCGAGGACCTTCGAGAGGCTGGTCCTCGGGACCGTGGGCCTGCCCCTGCCCGGCACGGAGATCAAGATCGTCGACAAGGAAGGGGAGACCCTCCCGCCCGGCGAAAAAGGGGTCGTCAAGTGCCGCGGGGCCCAGGTCATGGAGGGATACTACAAGAAGCCCGATGAGACGGCCAAGGTCACTGACGACGAGGGGTGGTTCGATACGGGGGATCTTGGCAGAATGACAATGCGGGGAGAGCTCTCGCTCACCGGCCGGGCCAAGGAGACGATCGTCCTGCTCGGAGGAGAGAACATCGAGCCGACCCCCATCGAAGACTGCATCACCGAATGCCCCTATATTGCCCAGGCGATGCTCGTCGGTCAGGACAAGAAGACTCTGGGGGCCATCGTGGTGCCCAACTTCGAGGCCCTCCGGGAAAGGGGCGGCCTCAGCGGCCTCGGTCCGGGAGAGCTCTGTGCAAGCAAGGCCGTCACCTCCCTCGTCAGGGACGAAATCCGCCGTCTCATCTCGGAGGAACGGGGCTTCAAGTCCTTCGAGAGGATCACCCGCGTCCGGCTCCTCGACCGGGAGTTCGCGGTGGGAGAGGAACTCACCCA
>JAUWCW010000132.1 GCA_030609125.1 Candidatus Rokuibacteriota bacterium | reverse complement strand
TTTTCGGCAAGGATTTCCCGGACTGAAGAGCATTGAATCACACTTCTTCCGAAGGGGACGCGAATAGCCGCTTCCAACAAGAACCGGCTGACTTCCGGAAGTTGTCGCAGAACAAAACGCTCAGCCTCGGACCAATCTGCTTCCTGGACTTCAATCTTCACGGCCATCTTGCGGCGCTCCGCTTGACGACGGTATTTGACCCAAAGCACGTGCAGCGGTCCGCTGCCCTTTCCGCCTCCGGAAACTTCCATGAGGCCGGGGCCGAATTGAATGATGAGTTTTTTCTCCAACCCTTTCCCCAGAGTCTGTCTCAGTTCGTTTATTTCCCGGGTCTCAAGGTCCCTTGCAAGAAAATCGAGATCCTCTGAGTACCGTGTACCGGAGTATGCCCAACGCAGGCAGGTCCCCCCCTGGAAAAGAAGTTTCCTGGAGACCGGCAGCGAAAAGATCACATCCAGGATAATAAGCTGGAGGATTTCCAGATCTTGAATTGAACGGGACGAGAACGATTTCATGAGAGCATCCAATTTACGTTAGTATACATAAATGTATATCTACGCAAACGCAGTGTCAAATGGAGCAGACACTCCCGCTCCAGGTGGCCCACGGTGTACCCCGGGGAGAGGGAGATGTCCGGGGCGCACATCGCCAGCCTCCTGATGGTATCACGTTGACATCCTCCCTGCCGCTGCTCTACGCTGACGGCCGGAGCAATTCTCTCCTCGACAGCAGCCAAGAGAGGACAAGGCGATGAGAACGACAGCATGTGTGATGACGGCTCTTTTCCTGACGACAGCGATCCCGGTCTGCGCCGCGGGGGAGACACCCTCCAGATCGCCCTACGCCGGGCAGGAAAAGCGTGAAATCAAGACCCTCTCCCCCGAAGACATCGACGAGCTGCGGCTGGGGAAAGGATGGGGTCTGGCAAAGGCCGCCGAGCTGAACGGGATCCCGGGCCCGGTGCACCTTCTCGAGATGGCCGACGAGATCGGGCTGACCCGGAAGCAGAGAGACGACATCGAGGCCCTTTACGAAAAGATGAGGGAAGAGGCGGTGCCGCTGGGGCTGCAACTCATCGAGAGCGAGCGCGCCCTCAACCGTGCCTTCGCCGAGGGTTCGATGACTGAAGAGGAGCTTCTCGTCCTCCTCTCTTCCTGCGCGGAGACAAGACGGGACCTGCGCTTCGTTCATCTCGCGACTCACCTGAGGGCCCGGCCCCTGCTCACCGACGAGCAGGTCACACTCTACAATCGTCTCAGGGGATACTCGGAAGAGGCTTCTTCAGGCGAGGTCCCCGCCGGCCACGACCCGGAGATGTGGCGGCGGCACAACAGCGGGCGCTGATCCCGGTGCGCGTCTCAGCCTCTGGCGAGAATGGCGCGCAGGCCCTCCGCTGTCCGTTCGCCCGCTTCGTCGGCGGTGACGATTTCGATCTGCTCCGGCCCTGAAACGCCGAGCCCGAGCTCCACGGCGCGGGCAATCTGCCCCTGCGCAAAGATCTTCGTGTTCATGATCTTGCTGTTGCTCCCGAGCTGCTTCAGAACGGCCAGTCCCACGGCGTCGACGGCGATCCGGTCGGTTCCGGCGAATATGACGTCGGCCCGCTTCTTTTCTCCCCGCATCGGCCCGCCGTCCACGAAGGCCTCGATGCCGTCGATGACGATCAGGTCGGGCCGATAGGCGGTGTTCACCTCGGCGATCATCTTGCGCATGCTGAACAGGGAAGTGTGAAGCTCCTTCATGTTTCTCTTGTGGGTGATCCCGACGGAAAGCTTCAGGGACATGGTGAAGACCGCCCCGAAGCGGTGTGTTTTCAGACAGCCCGTGGTAACAACGCTCTCCGCCTCCAGGACGGGACGGGCCACGTCAAAGCCCCTTCTCCAGTGGCTCCCTTCCGGCTGAATGCGCTTCCAGCCGTGGTGTTCGAGGCTTTCGAAGTTGAGGAGCGAGACGCCGAGGTCGGCGCAGAGCCGGTCGACACCGAGCTCGGTCATGACCTCTGCCGTGTCGGCGGGGCCGCTGCGGTCGGCAACGGTGATCTTGCCGGCGCCCATGGCGCGCAGGCGGTGGACAATCGCCGCGAGGGTGTCGTTGTGGGTGGCGCCGGGAAAGGGGTCGGCGGTGTTGAAGTTCGGCTTGATCAGGACCGCTTTTCCCCGCACGGGGTTGACGCCGAGCAGGTCGATGGCCTGCGGAACGCCGGTCTCCCGGTCGGCAGTCCTGACCAGGGCGATCTTCGCCACAGTCGTCCTATTCGCCGGTGGACGACGCCGCGGGGCCCAGGACGAGCGTGAGATAGGCGATGATCACCCGGGCCTCGGCGTCGCTGATGAGGTCCGGCTGCTTCCGGGCCATCTCAGCCACGGTCTTCTCCCAATCGGCGAGGGTCTGCTCCCTGTCGTAGACCTGCTCTTTGGTGTGGCAGACGGTGCACTTGCTGGAGAACGCGAAGCGGGCGGTCAGGTAGTCTACGATCAGCGCCTTGTCTTCCCCGCTGATATCGGCGCCGCGTCCCGTCATCTGTACGAGCAGGGCTTCCCACTCGGTGCGGCCCATGTCTTTTGAGAGCGGCTTGTCGATCTCATGACAGGCGCTGCAGGTGGACTCGAACGTTTTCTGTCCCCGCTCGAGACGGTCAACCAGCGAATCTTCGGCGCCGGCGACGGCCGCGCCGGACAGGAACGTTGCGGTAACTGCGACGGCGAACCACGATGCAATCTTCATCCTCTGCCCTCCATGTGCTCCAACAGGTCGATGTGACTTCCGTTTCCATGATATCAGATGATTCCCGCATCCGTTCCGGAGGCGGTCACGGCGAGAACCGCCTCCGCTCACCCGGAGCCGATCCGCCTCGACTGCCAGTACCTCCTGGACCAGTACCGGTTATCCAGGCTCGTCATGGTGACGCCCTTCTTCCCGGAGACATGCAGGAAGGTCCTCTGCCCCACATAGATGCCCACGTGCCTCGAGAAAAAGCCCGTTTTGAAAAAGACAAGGTCGCCGGGCCTCAGCTTCTTCTGCTTGATTCTCTTCCCCGCCCCGACCTGCTCTTTTGTGCGCCGGGGAAGGATGATGCCGAACCGGTCCCGGTAGGTGACGAAGACGAAGCCCGAGCAGTCTATCCCCCCCCTCGACAGCCCTCCGTTCCTGTACCGCACCCCTTTCCACTCCCGGTACTGGCGGTAGAGAGCGTCCTTCACGCCCTCCCGGTCCGAGAGAGCGGCTTCTTTCGCCGGACCGACGTATTTCGGGGCCGTCCCCCTTTTCACGGGCGCCGCGGAACACCCCGCCATAAGGGCGCCGGCGAGAATGACCGCCAGAAAGCGTTTCAGCGCTCCGCCTCTCCCGTCGCGGCACAATGGCTCTCTCATATACTGCCGTCCTCGTCTCCGATCCAGGAATTATACTACCAGTTCCTGCCCCCGCCGGGACACACGACGCCGCCTCGATGCAGACCGGCCAGCCACCCGCGCCCGGGGTGAAGTGAAAACCCATGAGGAGAGGAGACCGTAGTGTTGACAGCCGGTATCGATTGTGGCCCAATGCGCCAGAGTTCAGGACTTCAGATCAGGATTCTGCGAGGGGAAGCGGATGCCGGAGAAGCGACGGTCCCGAAGGCTCGATGTCGTCCTGCCTGTGAAGTACACGAGAATCGGCGTACATCCCCCAGAGCACAGGAACGGGCTGGTGAAGAATCTCTCCTGTGAGGGACTGCTCTTCACCACCGACGAGTTTCTCCCCCGCGACTCCCTGGTCAAGCTCGAAGTGAGGCTTCCCTCCTCCCCCCGGCCCGTCCCGATCGTCTCGAAAGTCTCCCGCCTCGGCGCTTCGCAGGGCGAAGACAGCTACACGTTCGGGGTCGAATTCTCCAACCCGTCTCCGTCGACACACTACGACATCACCCTGAGCCACAGCTTCATCGCCTCCGTGGATCAGCCGTATCGCTGCCGGTCACTGTCTTCCCGGTCAGGGACCTCCTAGCCAGACCCCCCCTGGGGCGGCCATCTTCACCGGCGTCGGATGGCGTGGATCATCTTGTCCAGCTCCTGGAGAAAGCGGGAGCGGTCCTTCTTGCGGAACGGAGGCGGTCCGCCCGTCACCTCGCCGAGATCGCGCAGCTCCGAGAGCAGTGCCCGGGAAGCCACGGCCTCGCCGATGTTGTCTTCGGTAAAGGGCTTTCCCGTCGGGCCGATGACGCGGGCCCCTTTCTCGAGACACCGGGCCGCCAGCGGGATGTCCCCGCAGACCACGATATCCAGATTTTCCACGTGATCGACGATCCAGTCGTCGGCAGCGTCGAAGCCCTCCTCGACGACGCGCAGGATTGTCTTCTTCCCGCCCGGGACACGCATCCTGGAGTGCGCCACCAGAATAACCTCGAGATCGTAGCGCTCCGCCACACGACAGACTTCCGCCTTCACCGGGCAGGCGTCGGCGTCAACATAGATGCGTGGCACGGCTCAGATCCCCTGTTCCGAACTTCTCTGCGGCCGGCAGCGGCCCACCGGCGAGTTCCTCCCGGCCTGCAGTACGGTAGGTCGTGTTAACCATACCGTGCGGCGATCTCTTCGTACCGCAGCCCCGTCCCGCCGAAGATGTCGAGGGCGCTGCCGACGGTGAAGTCCAGACTCCCCCGGCCGGCGTCGGCGATGAGTTGGATGTCCTCCATGCTGCGGATCCCGCCGGCGTAGGTGATCGGTATTCCCCGCCAGTTCCCCAGCAACTCGACGAGATCCGCCTCGACCCCCCGGCATTTGCCTTCCACGTCGGCCGCGTGGACGAGAAACTCGTCACAGGAAGCCGAAAGACGTTCGAGGCTTTCGGCGCTCACCTCCACATCGGTGAACTTCTGCCACCGGTCGGTGACAACCCAGTAGCGGCCGCCCCGTCTGCGGCAGGAAAGGTCGAGGACGAGCCGCTCCTTCCCTACCAGCCGGACGAGAGCCCGCAGCCTCTCTTCGTCGATCTGGCCGCCGCGAAAGACATGGGACGTGACGATCACGTGGGAGGCCCCGCGGTCGAGCCAGGAAAGGGCGTTCTCCCCGCTGATCCCCCCCCCGATGTGAAACCCGCCGGGAAAGGCCTCCAGGGCCTCCGCGGCGGCCTCGTCGTTGCCCGGGCCGAGTTTGATGACGTGACCGGCGGCGAGGCCGTCGCGCCTGTACATCCCTGCGTACCAGGAAGCGGGCCGCGCAGAGGAATAATTCGTGCTTATCGTTGAGGGAGCGTCGTCGGAGAAAGTCGATCCGACGATCTGCTTCACCACGCCGGCGTGCAGGTCTATGCAGGGACGGAATTTCATGTGTATACCTCGTGCCTTGAACCCGGGAACAGGTGCCATTTTTCCATGTTGCGGTCCAAATGCCAAGCCGGCAGCACGAATACATGGTATCTGTCCCCTGATTTTCTTATGATAGGCGCGATGGACGCGCAACTCGAAAAGCGGATCGCGGAGCGGGGTGCAAAGCTCTTCGCCCGCATCCGCGGCGGTGCTCCGACCCTCTTCAACAGAGGATGGTGGGCGGGGAAGGTGCTGGACCTGGCCATGTCCAACGAGGCCTTCAAGATCCAGCTCTTTCGGTTCGTCGACTGTCTTCCCGCGCTCAAGAGCGGCGATGCCCTCGCCCGCCACATCGATGAGTATTTCGGGGAATCCGGCGCCGGCCTGCCCCCAGTCCTGCGGTTCGGAGCCAAGGGGCTCTCCCTCGGTGAGGGTACGGCGGGGAGGCTGCTGGGGAACACCCTCCGCACCAACATCGAGAGGATGGGGCGCATCTTTATCGCAGGGTCAACCCCCGACGAGGCGGTCAGGACCCTGAAGGCGTTGCGGAGGGCGGGCTACGCCTTTACCGTGGACATTCTCGGTGAGGCCACGGTGAGCGAGGAGGAGGCCGCCGCCTTCGAGAGGCGCTATCTGGAGCTGCTCGACCACCTGGACAGGGAGAGTGAAGCATGGAGCCCCCTGTCCGCGGCGGCAGGGACCGGC